>JBMTSM010000005.1:0-25861 GCA_049448275.1 Burkholderiaceae bacterium | reverse complement strand
TGAATCCGCGAACCTTTAGAACGTTATGCACGGTGAGGCCATATTTCAGGCAGTGCACTCCTCCGGAGTTTTCGGAAACGTTGCCGCCGATGGTGCAGGCGATTTGGCTCGATGGGTCGGGCGCGTAATACAGGCCGTAAGGGGCCGCTGCCTCGCTGATTGCCAAGTTTCGTACGCCGGACTGCACGACTGCCGTGCGGCTGTTGGGGTCAATTCGTTGAATTTTGTTGAACTTTGCCAAGCTCAAAGTGACGCCCATTTTGTGGGGCAACGCGCCGCCTGACAGGCCCGTTCCCGCACCCCGAGCCACAACGGGTACGTCCAGTGCGTGGCAAGTACGCAGCACCGCACTGACTTGAGCTTCCGTCTCGGGCAGTGCCACCACCATGGGGCGCTCGCGGTAGGCGGTCAGGCCGTCGCATTCGTAGGGGGTCGTATCTTCGTTGTGCCAGAGCAGGGCGTGTGCCGGCAGGTGTTGGCTCAGGGCGTCCACCACTTGCTGTTGGCGCGCACGGCGATCGACGCCCGCGATATGGGTACTCTCGGAGGTATTTACGGCATTCATGTGGCCAGTTTAGGCGATGCGGTTGCCTTGCGCGTGAATAAAGTTTGGTGTCGACCTGAAGGGAATTTCAGCGCCGAAGCCAATCAGGCCCTACTTGACGACGCTTTTCAGCCAGTCGGCGAAGGTGGCGCATTCCCAGCGATCCATGGCGCCCGTGCGCCAGCACAGGTAGTGGGCGTGGGGGCTGGGGACCTCCCGGGGGAACAGGCGCACCAGCGTGCCGTTTTCCACCCAAGGCGCCCCCAATTTTGGGCGAACCAAGGCGACGCCTAATGACTGTGCTGCCGCGTCACACATGAGGCCAATGTCGTTGAAGGATGACCCCTCATTGGGCTCGGGCCAGTCCAAATCGTGGGCGGCAAACCAGGTGCGCCAGGGCTCCAATGGCGAGCGAAGTAGTTTGGTTCGCGCCAAGTCCTGAACCGTTTCAAAGGGGCCGTGTTCACGCACGTAGGCGGGCGAGGCCATCACCACCACATCATCTTTCATGATGCACTCGTATTCGACGTCTGCGTAACGGCCGCTGCCAAACCGAATGGTGAGGTCCGCGTCTTCAGCCACGACATCCAGTAATGGGATGGAGACTTGCAGCGTGATGTCGATCTCAGGATAGGCTTCAATAAAGTGCCGTAACTTGGGCATTAAAACTGATCGAGCGAAGGTGGGGGTGACGGCGAGCCGTAACTTCCGGCGGCTGGTATGTGCGGTTTGGGTTGGGAAGCGACCTAAACTTGCCAACCCCTCGCGCACGTGGGTGAGGTATTCGATACCTTCGACCGTGAGTGAAAAGTCGGCGCGCCCAAACAGTTTGACCCCAATGATTTGCTCTAACTGTTTGACCCGGTGGCTCACGGCGCTCGGTGTGACAAAAAGCTCGTCAGCCGCTTGGGTGACGCTGCGCAGACGTGCCAGCGCTTCGAATGTCAGTAGGCATTGGACGGGCGGGATTCGAGCGGTCATTGATGCATTTCATTGGCGCCAACTGGCGAAGCTCTATTTTGACTGATTCCAAGGCGTTGGCGCCCCGCAAGGCACACCCTTGGTGACACAATAGCGTTTTTTAAGCCAAAAGAATACCCTCATAACAGGAGCACCCCCGTGTCACAAAGCCATTTTGAAATGACCAATCAATGGTTACCCTTCACCCCTAACCGGGACTTCCAACGCGATCCCCGCGTTTTGGTCGGTGCCAAGGGGATGCACTTCACGACCCACGATGGGCGCGAAATCATTGATGGGGTATCGAGTTTGTGGTGCGTGGGTGCGGGTCATGGCCGGCGTCAGATTTCTGAAGCCATCAAGCAGCAGCTCGACACCTTGGACTACAGCACGGCGTTCCAAGCCTCAAACGACAAGGCTTTCATGGCGGCTTCGGCTATTGCCGAATTAGCCCCTGGTGATTTGAACAAGGTCTTCTTTTGCAACTCGGGGTCAGAGGCTGCAGACACCTCTTTAAAGATGGCGTTGGCCTACCATCGCGCGCGGGGCGAAGGCCATCGGACGGTGCTGATTGGTCGCGAGCGCGGTTATCACGGTGTGGGATTTGGGGGGATGAGTGTGGGAGGCATTCCCGGCAACCGCAAGGTATACAGCGGTGCGCTGTTGCCGCGTGTTGACCACATGGCCTTCATCCACGATCAGAGCAAGTTTCCATTCATACAAAACGAGGTACCCGCATGGGATACCGATCCCTTGTCCGACTTGGAAAACCGTATCCTGCCCTTACACGACCCGAGCAATGTGGCCGCCATCATCGTGGAGCCGATCGCGGGCAGTGCCGGCTGGTACATCCCGCCGCAGGGTTATCTGAAGCGCTTGCGCGAGATTTGTGACAAGCACGGCATCTTGCTGATTTTTGACGAAGTCATTACAGGCTTTGGTCGTTTGGGTACGGCCTTTGGTGCGGATTACTTTGGCGTCGTGCCAGACATGCTGAACTTCGCTAAATGCGTGACCAATGGCGTTTTCCCATTGGGCGGTGTGATTTGTCGCGACCATGTTTTCGAGGCGGTCATGACCGGTCCCGATCATGTGATTGAGTTCGCTCACGGCTACACCTACTCAGGTCATCCCGCCGCGTGTGCTGCGGCGCTCGCGACGCTGCAAATCTTCCGCGAGGAAAACCTGTTTGCCCGCGCCGGCGAAATGGGGCCTGTTTTGGGAGACGCCATGCACAGCGCCATGCGCGGATTGCCCAACGTTATTGGCGTGCGCAGCTTGGGTTTGGCCGCAGCCGTCGAGTTGAGCGGCCTACCGGGCCAGCCTGGCAAACGGGCTTACAACATCTTCTTGGATTGCTATCACGCAGGCGTGATGGTGCGTGCCGCAGGAGAAAACCTCGTGTTTGCACCACCCTATATCGTGGAGAGTGCACACATTGATGCCATGGTCAGCACCTTGGCCGCTGCCATCAAGCGCCACGCTTGAACTGAGCGCGTAGACCGGCGCAGTAGTCTTGTGGTGGTAAGGCGGGCGTGTGCCAGTACCAGTCGGCATCGCCCGCTGTTTTTGCCGAAACGCCTGTTTGCCCATCCGCTACCAAGCGGATGCTGGTGACCGTGCCCAGCGTGTCGCGCGCACGATCGTTTCGAAGGTGTTGTGGCACCCCCGTACGCGAGTCGGTATGCGCGCTGCCAGCGATGTAAAGCGTGACACGCCCTGGCTGGCTTGCCGCGATGATGGCTTGTGCCATCGTCTCATCTCGCGCGATTTGAATCCGCGTCATGGGCGTCAGCTGGCTTTCAGGCAATAAACCGCAATGGCCGTCAGTCACAGCTTGTTTTTGGATGGCAAAAATGGCTGGGTCAACACGGGTGTCCCAACGGGCATCGGTCATCACGGCGCGCATGTCTTTAAACGGCAGGTTGCTGCCGTACACGGGGACGCCCGCGCGAACGGATTGCATCACCACGGGGCCGTAGCTCGCCCAAGGCCATGCGTTATCACGCCAATTGAGCGCCTGCTGCACCGCGCTTTCCGAAGCATCGGTGGGCAGTGATTCAGTGCTGTGCCCGCGGTCGGCCATCTCCAGTACAACGGCGCCTAAGCGCTGTTGTGCGCTCAACTGTTGGACGGTGAGTCGCTGAAGCTGTTGGTGTACCGGCGCGTCGTGTTGTTCGCCCAGCATGAGGACGGTTGCGGTCTTTGGAGCCAGGCGTTCGGGGAGGGTAATGCGCTGCAGGTCAGACAGACCCGGGGTAGGGGTGGCGCAGCCAGTCAATAGGGCGGTCGCAACTGCCGCGGCAAACGCAGCCTTTAATCGGCGCGATTGGAGAACGGGTTGGCGAAGCGACAGCCGCGTGATCGCCATGCGCGGTTCAGTGCACGACGACGGGAGTTTGCGCCAAAGAGGCGTAACTATCGAGGAAGGTTTCAACCTCTTCTTGTGTCGGCGCTGTCCGCTGCCAGGCATTGATCTGGGCCTGAAAATACTCGGCCCATGAGCCATCAAGGTACAGTTCTTTGCCCGTACGCTTATCGACGATTTCAAAACCGTGACGCACCAATTGCAAACTTTCGCCAGTCACGCTGTCCACTGGATGCCCTTCGGCGTCAGACTCTTCCGCCTGATTGGCCAGGATGTGTAGAACAGAGAACGTTTCTGAGTCGTAAAGCATGTTCAATTCGGGTTCTCCTCTTTGCAGCGACTGCGCTACGCGTTCAATATAACGCGAATTTTGTCGGCGTGGTGTGGGGTCAATCGATACAGGCTTTAACTGCGGGTGAAATGTCTGTTTTCAAGTCTTCAAGGGGCAAGATCGGGTAAATTGTTTTGTTTATCGAGACGCTGGTCAATGAAAGTCCCATCGGGCTCAGTTAACAAGATACGGACCGGGAACGTCGCATCCTCGCTCGCGTACCATAACGTCGCAGCGGTATCGTCGGGCCCCACCAGCCGCTTGACGGGCGTTGCCAACCACGTGCCTGCAGGTGTCACAATGGTTTCGGGTGAACCAATTTGCATACGCCAATCTGCCCGCCCGTTTGCACCCGTCACGGGCACTGTGAAAGTCTGTTGCCCCGATCGCTTGGCCTCAGCGATCAAGTTGGGTAGCGCAAAAAACAAGCTGACCCGATCTTGCATATCGGGCTCCCACGACGCAGCGCCGGCATCGGTGTAGCGCACTTGTTTGGTTGTTGGGTCGAGCACGGCTTCGCGGATACGTTTACCGTCATCAACGAATCGCCTGGGCTCTGGGTAGCCATTCACCAACAAGCCCGTGCTGGTTTGCTTGCGATTGAAGACAAACAAGAGGGACACTTGCCAAGCGGCCGAATAGTGCGTCGCATTGCGTTGCCAGGTGAGGGTCGCCTTGGCCTTGTAGTTGATACCGCTCTTTTTGCCGACGACGGCGTAGTGCAGTGACACGCTCGGTTGACCGCGTGAAGGCGCAGCGCCGTGCACCCAGGTTATGGGCGTTGCGCAAAGCGCTGCGGTGACCCACGTGCCTTTAAGAATGAGTTGGCGCCTCGATTGCATGCGCCTATCGTAGCGCGTCATCGGGGCAGCCTAGGTCGTGGCTGAGTTGGGTTGCAAATGCGCGCAGGGTGGCGGCCGTTTCGCCATTCCAATCGGCATCGAATACGCCCGATGCGCCGAGCGTTACCAAACCCATCGTCAGCTGACCCTGGCTGTCAAATACCGGGGCACACAAACCTGAGATACCCGGAATCAAGCTGCCAACCACGCGGGCGAGACCTTTTTGGCGCGTTTCAGAAATCAGGGCGGCAACCGCTTCAGTGTCCTTGGGTATGTCGCTTTGTGGGTGGTGGGCCACTGCCGTGAGTTCTCGCTGCAGCATGCGTTCGCAGGCGGGATGGTCTGGGTGGCGGTGCGCCATGTAGCTCAAAAAACAGCGCCCCGTCGCCGATGACAGCAAAGGCATCACGTCACCCAAGCGCAGCTTGGCGGCCGCTGCTGCACCGCCGTCATGCCAGTGCACCATGGTCGGACCTTGGTTACCCCAAACAGCCAACGCCATCGTGTGGCCGATTTGGGCAGACCAATCGGCTATTGCGGCGCGCGCGCTGCGCACGGGGTCACTGCGTGACAAGCCAGCCAAACCGATGCGCAGGCTGGCTGGGCCCAGGTCATAGCGGTTGCTCAAGGGGTCTTGCGACACCAGGCCCAGCCGCTGAAAGCTGACCAGGTAGCGGTGGGCTTTCGCGGGACTCATGTCAGCGGCATGCGCCAAGTCGCGTAGCATCATGGCTTGCTGACTTTTAGCCAACACGCTCAACAGGGTGAAGCCCACTTCCACAGATTGGATGCCGGCGCGGCCAGCCAAGTTGCTGGCATCATTCTCTGGGCTGGTCTTGGCGGTGTCGGCAGGGGCGGTTGGTCGCATGGCGTGAGCGGGGTGCTTGGTGGATGCAGCGAAACACTCTTAGAATACCAGCGAGTTTTATATTCGTAAATTAATTTTACTAATCGTAATCATTGGCACCTCGGATGCCAAACGGTTTTGTTGGAGCGCGTGATGAAATTAGCAACCTTAAAAGACGGTTCGCGAGATGGGCAGTTGGTCGTGGTTTCGCGGGATTTATCGCAAGCGCATTACGCCACTGGCATTGCCAACTCGTTGCAACAGGTTTTAGACGACTGGGCTTTCATGGCGCCGCAATTGGAAGACCTGTCAGTTGCTTTGAATCAGGGACGCGCGCGTCACGCGTTTGCATTCGATCCTGCGCAGTGCATGGCGCCATTGCCGCGCGCCTTCCAATGGGCCGATGGTTCAGCTTACTTAAACCACGTCGAATTGGTGCGCAAGTCTCGTCACGCAACGGTACCTGAATCTTTTTACACCGACCCCTTGATGTACCAAGGGGGCAGCGATGATTTCATTGGTCCGCGTGATCCCATTGTGGTGCCGGATGAAGCCTACGGGATTGATTTTGAATCTGAAATCGCCGTGATCACAGGCGATGTTGCCATGCAGGTCAGCCCTGAGGAGGCGCTTGAGGGTGTCCGTTTGGTGATGCTGGTAAACGACGTCAGCTTGCGCCACCTGATTCCCGACGAGCTGGCCAAAGGTTTCGGCTTTTTACAAAGCAAGCCTGCAACCGCCTTCAGTCCAGTGGCCGTGACGGTCGATGAGTTAGGCGAAGCGTGGCAGGGCGGGCGTTTAAACGGTGTCCTGCAAAGCGCGTGGAATGGGCGTCGCGTTGGATTATGCGAGGCCGGGCCTGAGATGACCTTTCACTTCGGGCAGCTCATTGCCCACCTCGCCAAGACGCGCCGTGTGCGGGCGGGTAGTGTGATCGGCAGTGGGACCGTGAGCAACAAAGACTGGGCCAAAGGCTACAGCTGCATCGCTGAAAAGCGGTGCATTGAAACCATTGAGAATGGTAAACCCAGCACCGATTTCATGCGGTTTGGCGACACCATCCGCATCGAAATGAAAGGCCGCGACGGCCAGAGTATTTTTGGTGCGATCGACCAAACGGTCACGCCGCTTGAAACACCGTCTCCAAGCGCTTGAAACCCTTGATCTCGATCGGGTTGCCGAACGGGTCACAAAAAAACATGGTCCATTGCTCGCCGGGTTGATTGGCGAAACGGTGGCTGGGCGGGATCACAAAGTCAACGCCTGCTGCTATGAGCCGCTGACTCAACGCCTCCCAGTCGGGTAGCGCCAACACCAAGCCGAAGTGAGGCATGGGCACCAGGTGCTCACCCACGTGGCCGGTATTGCTGGTCTTGAATGGCTCGCCAAGGTGCAGGGACAACTGGTGCTGAAAAAATGAGAAGTCCACCCAGGTGTCGGTCGACCGCCCCTCGTCACAGCCGAGGATGTCGCCGTAAAACGCGCGGGCTTGATCCAAGTTGGTTACGTTGAATGCGAGGTGAAATAAGGCTTGCATGTGTTGCGGTTAAGAGGAGTTGTCTAACGATGTTTGGGCTAGACGCAGGCGGTTTAAAAACCAAACTCCCACCATCAAGATCGCCGCGGTCATCCAGAGGGCGCCATGATAACTGCCCGTGGCATCGACTGCGTAGGCGGTGAGGGCTGGGCCTGCGATTTGTGCGGCACCGTAACCTAACGTGAGCTGGGCCATGGCCTTGCCCGGGTTGTTTGGCGAACGTTTGCCCACAAACGCCAAAGTCATGCTCACAATACCGATGGCGGTGCCGCCGAACAAGGCGGCCGCCATCAACGCGGGTAACCAGTGATCAGACACTGCGGGCAACACCACGCTGCTTATTTGGCAGGTGTAGGCGGCCATAAGCGCCGGTAACTCGCCGAAACGCCGCGCTACCCGGTCCCATAGATAGACCGACGGCGTGGCCGCAATGCCGCAGATGAACCAGGCCCACGCGCCCAACCCAGCCAACGTTGGGACGGCTTCGATGATGGCAACTGTAAAAGTGGCGCTGACCACGAACCCGACGCCCGCACAAAAATAAGCACTCAACATCAGCCACAACCAAGGGCGCGGCGCGCTACTTTGGTGACTTTGGGTGCTGACGGTGTCGGGCACTGGTGGCCGCCAGCGCCAAGCTGCCAACGCGCACAACAACGCGATCAGACCAAAACCCAGCCACCGACTCGACCAGGTCAGGGCCTGCGATTGAAACCACGCTGCAGCCAAGGCCGAGACCACGATACCGATGCCTACGCCCATGAAGTGCGCACCCAATTCCGCACGCTTACCCGACTTCATCAACCAATTTAAAACCAATCCGGTGCCTAACAACATGCCCGCGGCACCGCTCACGCCACCGGCAAATCGCACCAATGCCCACCACGCGACATGGTCCGAGAAAGCCATGCCCACCGTGCCGACCACCGCCAACCACAACCCTGCACCGTACAAGCGGTGGCGCAAACGCGGGCTTTCAATGCGTGCGACCAATAAGGCGCCAGCCATATAGCCGATGTAATTCAGTGTCGCCAGCCAGCCGCCAGCTGTGATGCTGAGGTTGGCCTGCGTTTGCATCACGGGAAGCATGGGGGTGTAGGCGAAGCGTGCCATGCCCACGGTCAAGATGAGCGAGGCAATCCCGCCCAGCCAGACCTGCCAAGCAAGCAGAGGCGGGCGTTCAGAAACGGCGGCGGTTTGCATGCCCGAAGCATACGACATGGTGTGCGCTTGGGGGACGCACCTAGGAGACGTTATGGCTGATCTGCTTTACCATCAGACAACCACAGGGGGTCACCCGGCACCCTGATTTTCAGGAGACACCATGTCCGACTCGTCTGGATTTACGGCCTTTGTGCCCGGCTTTGATTTCATCAAAAACTTGGGGGAGCAAGCCAGCACATGGGGACGAGCGGCCAGCGCGCAATCCGCCACTGGCGGTGCTCAAGCCATGCCAGGCATGGCGGCTTGGGTTGCCCCCACGTTTGACGTCGAAGAGTTGGATAAGCGCATCAATGATTTGAAGTCAGTCCAGTTTTGGCTGGAGCAAAATGCGCGTGCGCTGGCGGCCACCATCCAAGCCCTTGAGGTGCAAAAGATGACGCTCTCCACGCTGAAAAACATGGATATGGGCTTGGATGATGCCGTCAAAGCCATGCAAGCCAACCCAGCCGATTTATGGCGCAGCTGGCAAACGGCGGCTGGCACCGTTAACACGGCATCTTCAGCGGCCCCCGAGCCAGCACCTGCGCAAGAGGCCACCACGCAAAAGGCGGCACCCGTTGATCCCATGCAATGGTGGGGAGCGCTCAGTGAGCAGTTTCAAACCATCGCGCAGAACGCTGCAAATGAGATTGCCAGAGCCAGCGAGCAGGCCGAAAAAATGATGGCCACGGCAGCGCAGCCAGTCGCCAAAAAGGCAGGCAGTGCAAAAAAGGCCAGCAGCACGACAAAAGCCGGCCGTACAAAGGTAAAACCCAAAGCCACTGCTGCGAAAAAAGCCGCGGCGCGTACCCGTAAACCGGCTGCCTAACACCCATGCCCGCTTTTGCACACGCACACGCCGCACACCCACAGTGGGTCATGGCCGCGGCTTTGGTGGTGACGCAGTTGCGCGCACAGCTGACTGCGCCACCTATCAACCGGGCGGACGAAGATGACATCGCCCTAGGCTTTGTTTACTTCACCGATGCCTATGCATCGGCTGCGAACGACCTACTCAGCTATTTGCGAACAGAGCTACCGTTTGTGCAGCGCTGGGTGGGCAGCGTCGGCATAGGCGTATTGGCCACTGGCGCCGAATACATGGACGAGCCTGCCATGGCCATCATGTTGTGTGACATTCCGACTGATCAGGTTCAGGTGTTCAGTGGGCTGTCACCTTTGGCGCCAACAGGGCAGGGCGCGCTGGGCTGGCCGGTCCAAAGCGCCTGGGTACACGCGGATGGCGCCGCGCCCGAATTGGGTGCACTGATTGAAGAACTCGCGCAGCGCACGGCGCATAACGTGGTGTTCGGTGGCATCAGCTCCAGTCGCCAGGATGTGGTGCAAATGGCCTACGAAGACAGCAGTCACCTGGGCGTCAACCTGCCCCAAGGCGGTGTTGTGCTGGGTGGTCTGAGCGGTTTGGCATTCGGCCCTGACGTATTGGTTCGCTCCCGCGTGACGCAGGGCTGTCGCCCTGTTGGTCCAGCGCGCAGCGTCACAGCCATGGACGGACGGGTGGTTCTGCAACTCAATGATCGACCCGCCCTAGATGCCTTGTTCGCAGATTTGGACGTGTCTTGGAACGACCGTCCCAACGCGATACAGCGCCTTCAACAAACCTTGGTTGGCTTAGAGTCTGCAGCTTGGGTGGGCGACAACGAGCTAGTCGAGGCCGAGCGTGTGCAGAGCCTTATGGCGAAGCGCGCGGGTTTGTTTGGTGCGCAAACGCGCGTCCGGCACCTAGTGGGCTTGGATGTTGACAGGAAAGGCGTGGTCGTGGGGGACCACGTTTTGGTTGGCGATGACATGCAATTTTGTGAACGGCACGTGCAAGCGGCTCGCGCCGACTTGATGCGTGTCTGCGCTGAATTACGTGATGAGTTAGAGAGCCTGGGGGAACCCCAGGCTGGCGCTGATCGCGCCGGTGCCGTGATTCGTGGCGCGGTGTATGTATCGTGCTTGGGCCGTGGTGGCGCACATTTCGGTGGACCAAATGCCGAAATGAAAATCATCCAACACGCATTGGGCGACGTCCCCGTTGTCGGGTTTTTTGCGGCGGGAGAGATCGCCCATCAACACATCCTCAGCTACAGCGGTGTGTTGATGGTGTTTGGTTAGGCCTTAAACGCCGCGCGCGCGGTCGGCGTGGAACGTTGCCACGTACGCGCCAAATCGGCCTGCCTCCAAAGCGCGCCGAACTTCCTGCATGAGGTTCAAGAAGTAATGCAGGTTATGGATACTAGCGAGCATCGGGCCCAGCATCTCGTTGCAACGGTCGAGGTGGTGCATGTAGGCACGCGAGAAGCCGCCGCTAACCGAGCCATTGGCGTGGGTTACACCCTTGCAGGTATAGCAGGTGCAGGTTTCGTCGATGGGGCCTGAATCGGTTTTGTGACGCGCATTGCGCAACTTCACATCGCCGAAACGCGTGAACAAGTGGCCATTGCGTGCGTTGCGTGTGGGCATGACGCAGTCAAACATGTCGATGCCGTTTTGCACGCCAGCAATCAAGTCCTCGGGCGTGCCGACACCCATGAGGTAGTGGGGTTTGTTAGCCGGTAGTTTCGGGCCAATGTGCTGGAGGATACGCAGCATGTCCTCTTTGGGCTCGCCCACGCTTAGGCCGCCGACGGCGAGCCCTGGGAAATTTAAAGCTTCTAGTCCTGCCAAAGATTCGTCACGAAGTGACTCGAACATGCCACCCTGAACAATGCCGAACAAGGCGTTAGGATTTTCGAGATTCGCGAACGCGGATTGGCAGCGTTTGGCCCATCGCATGCTGAGCTCCATTGATGCGCGCGCCTCGCGTTCGGTGGTGATTTGACCTTTGGTTTTTTTCTCCACCGATAGATAAGGCGTGCACTCGTCAAACTGCATCACGATGTCCGAATTCAGCGCCGTTTGAATTTCCATGCTGATTTCAGGTGTGAGGAACAACCGATCCCCATTGACGGGGGAGGCGAATTGCACCCCTTCCTCTGAGATCTTGCGCATGTCACCGAGGCTCCAAACTTGGAAGCCGCCCGAGTCCGTCAGGATGGGCTTATCCCACGTTTCAAACCCGTGCAGGCCACCAAATTGCTTGATGACGTCCATTCCCGGGCGCAGCCACAGGTGGAAGGTGTTGCCCAAGATGATTTGCGCGCCCATATCGTGCAGGCTTGCGGGCATCACGCCCTTGACCGTGCCGTAGGTACCGACTGGCATGAATATGGGGGTTTCAACCACGCCGTGATTCAGCGTCAAACGGCCCCGGCGCGCGAACGAGCCAAGATAGGCGCCTTGGGCGGGATCGGTGTGGAGGGTCTCAAATTTCAACATGATTCGAATCAATTATTGGCGGTCAAGCAGCATGGCGTCGCCATAGCTGAAGAAACGGTAGGACGACAGTATCGCGTGTCGGTAAAGCGCCATCACGTGCGGATAACCTGCGAACGCGCTGATGAGCATCATCAAGGTCGATTTGGGTAAATGGAAGTTGGTGATCAAGCTGTCCACCACTTTAAAGGTGTAACCCGGCGTTATAAAAATATCGGTGTCACCGTGCGTTTGGCCATTGTTGGCCCAGCTCTCAATGGCGCGCACGCTGGTCGTGCCCACCGCGACGACACGTCCACCGCGTGCACGACACGCATCGATCGCGGCAATGGTCTCGGGTGGCACGTGGTAACGCTCTGCGTGCATTTTGTGCGCTGATAAATCGTCGGTCTTGACGGGCGCAAACGTACCTGCACCCACGTGCAAGGTAATGTGTGCTGTTTCGATGCCACGGGTTGAAAGGGCAGCTAGTACGCCCTCGTCAAAATGCAGAGCCGCTGTGGGTGCGGCAACCGCGCCAGGGTGCTTGGCAAAGACGGTTTGGTAGCGGGCCAGATCTGTGGCGTCGTCGGCGTGCGTGATGTAGGGCGGTAACGGGACATGACCGTAAGTGGCCATCAAGTCATAGGCGTCATCGGTGAGTTGAAACCGAAACAAAGCCCCAGATTCATCTGGCCAACGGCCCAGTAAAGTGGCTTGAAAGGCAGGCTTGCCGTCGGCGCCGACAGCCATGTTCAGCACGCTGCCGATGCTGGGTTTTTTGCTCACTTTGATGTGAGCGACCACCTCGCGGTTGGTCGCTGACTCGGTGCTGGCCGGGAGCACGCGTTCAATCAACATTTCGAGTTTCCCGCCGCTGGCCTTTTCACCGAATAAGCGAGCTTTGACCACTTTTGTATCGTTGAAAAGAAGCAAGTCCCCCGCATTCAACAGCTGCGGTAAGTCGGCGAAACCGCGGTCGACGGGATCAGCCGCGCGACCGTCTAGCAAACGCGATGCGCTGCGAACGGCGGTGGGGTGCTGGGCGATAAGCGCCTCTGGCAAATCAAAGTCAAAGTCAGCGAGTGTGAAGTCAGTTTTCACGGGTGATGAAAGGTTTAAACGGGCGGGGTTATTTTGTCAGCGCCAACCGAGCCAGTTGGCGCCTGTGAGGGCACAATTGTCCCATGGTCACCCGTCAACCTGCCACCGATGCCCCTATCAAGCGTAAAAGCGCCGCACAGGTTGCGCTTGAGAAGTTGGGCTTACGTACGCCGATTGACTTGGCCTTGCACGTCCCCATGCGATATGAGGACGAGACGCGCGTGCACTTCCTCGCCGAAGCCCCTGTGGGCGAGGTGGTTCAGGTGGAAGGGGTGGTCACGCGTTGCGATGTGAGCTTTCGGCCACGCAGGCAGTTGGTGGTGCAAATGCAGGCCGACAGTACCCCAGGCGCCGACGACCGTCAGGTTTTAACGTTGCGCTTTTTTAGTTTTTACCCCTCGCATCAAAAAGCGCTGGCGGTGGGAAATCGGGTGCGTGTCCGAGGCGAGTTGAAGGGGGGATTCTTTGGCCGCGAGATGGTGCACCCGCTCCTTAAGTCACCGGATGCGCCACTGACGGCATCGCTCACGCCGGTCTACCCCAGCAGTGCGGGATTGCCGCAAACGTATTTACGTAAGGCCGTTTTGACGGGTTTGTCACGCGCAGATTTATCAGAAACTCTCACGCCTGATGGCTTGAAGCGGCTTGAGGCCCTCGCGGGTCAGCCCATCTGGCCCCTGCGTGATGCCTTGCATTTTCTGCATCACCCTACGGCCGATATCGCCTTGGAAATGCTCGAAGACCGCGCGCATCCTGCTTGGCTGCGCCTGAAAGCTGAGGAGCTGTTGGCACAACAACTGAGCCAATTACAGGCACGTCGAGAGCGGGATACGATGCGCGCGCCTGTATTTGATTCGGTGGGTAACACGGACCTCGCTACGCGATTACTCGCCTTGCTGCCCTTTCAATTAACGGCAGCACAAGCGCGCGTATCGCAAGAAATCAGTGCCGATTTACGACGCCCGGTGCCCATGCACCGCCTGCTTCAAGGGGATGTGGGGTCTGGCAAGACGGTGGTGGCGGCCTTGGCTGCGTGTCGCGCCATGACAGCGGGTTGGCAATGTGCCCTCATGGCCCCTACTGAAATTTTGGCGCAGCAGCATTTCGCCAAGTTGGTGCAGTGGCTCGAACCCTTGCTGGCGGAGACGGGGCACACCGTGGCCTGGCTGACGGGCAGCCAAACCAAGCGCGTGCGCACGGCCATGCTGGAGCGCGTGCGCAGCGGGGAGGCGGCGCTTGTGATCGGTACCCATGCACTGATTCAAGATACCGTTGTGTTTGACCGATTGGGCTTGGTCATCATTGATGAGCAACATCGATTTGGCGTTGCACAACGACTCAGTTTGCGTCGCAAGCTCACCGACATCGCGTTAGGTGACGCTCGCTCGCCGCATTTGCTGATGATGACGGCGACCCCCATTCCCCGCACACTGGCCATGAGTTACTACGCGGATTTGGACGTATCGACCATTGACTCATTGCCGCCGGGTCGAACGCCCATCGTGACGCGTGTGTTGTCAGCCGCGCGTCGTGACGAGTTAATCACCCGCATCCGCGAGCAGGTCTTGGCTGGCCGGCAGGTGTACTGGGTATGCCCGCTGATCGAAGAGAGTGAAGCGCTCGATTTACGCCATGCCACACAAGCGCACGCGGAGTTAAGCGAGTCATTGGGTGAGGACACACCCGTTGGATTGATGCACGGCCGCTTACCGCCTGCAGAAAAACAGGCGGTGATGGCGGCGTTTGTCGCTGGAACCTTGCGTGTTTTGGTGAGCACCACCGTGATCGAGGTCGGTGTGGATGTACCCAATGCCTCCTTGATGGTGATCGAGCATGCCGAGCGGTTCGGCTTAAGCCAGCTACACCAGCTTAGGGGCCGAGTGGGGCGTGGCACCGCCGCATCGGCGTGCGTGTTGTTGTACGAATCACCCTTGGGTGATGTCGCCAAGGCTCGCTTGCGTGCGATGGCGCAAACCAATGACGGGTTTGAGCTATCCCGCATTGATTTGGAGTTACGTGGACCTGGTGAGTTTCTGGGTGCGCGCCAATCAGGTGCCGCGCTGCTTCGCTTTGCCGATTTGAGCCAAGACGACGACCTGTTGCGATGGGCCCGTGAGCAAGCTGCGACCATGTTGCAACATGAGGCCGATTCGGTGGCCCGTCATCTGAACCGCTGGATGGGCGGTAAAGTGGAGTTTTTAAAAGCCTGATCCCCCGGAAGACGACCGCGTGACCCTGACCGAATTGAAATACATCGTAGCCCTCGCCCGGGAGCGCCACTTCGGCCGTGCGGCCGCAGCATGCCACGTGTCGCAGCCGACGTTATCTGTGGGCATTAAAAAGCTCGAAGACGAGTTAGAGCTGAAACTGTTTGAGCGCAATGCCAACGACATCAGCGTCACCCCGCTGGGAGCCGAGGTGATACGCCAGGCCCAGGTGGTGCTTGAGCAGTCGCAGGCCATCAAAGAAATTGCGAAGCGCGGTAAAGACCCGCTGGCGGGCCCGTTGCGGCTGGGTGTGATCTATACCATTGGGCCGTATTTACTGCCCGATTTGGTCAAGCGTGTGATTGATTTAACCCCGCAAATGCCACTTATCCTGCAAGAAAACTTCACAGTGAAGTTGCTGGAGCAATTGCGATCGGGGGACATCGACTGCGCCATCTTGGCAGAGCCTTTCCCGGATACCAATCTCGAAACGCTGCCGCTGTATGACGAGCCATTTTTGGCTGCGTTACCAGCCCACCACCCGCTGGCCAATAGTGACAACATCACTGCGGAACAGCTGAAAGCCGAGACCATGCTGTTACTGGGAACGGGCCATTGCTTTCGAGACCATGTGTTACAGGTCTGCCCTGAATTCGCGCGTTTTGCGAGCGACGCTGAGGGCATTCAAAAAACCTTTGAGGGCTCGTCGCTGGAAACCATCAAACACATGGTGGCGTCTGGCATGGGCGTCACACTGGTACCCCGCCTGAGTGTGCCAACCGCGTCTTGGGCGGCATCCCCCTATGTGCGTTACCTGCCGTTCGAATCGGATGCGCCAACGCGCCGGGTGGTGCTGGCCTGGCGGCGCAGTTACACACGTGGCGAGGCGATCGCCGCGTTGCGCGCCGCTTTGGATAGCTGCGAGTTGAGCGGTGTGCGTCGTTTGCCGTCGGGCGCGCTATGACTACCTTACGCCTTTATTTGGACTTGATTCGCTGGGACAGGCCCGCTGGCTGGTTGTTGTTACTGTGGCCCACCTTGAGCGCCCTGTGGCTCGCAGCGGGGGCCTATCCCGGGTGGCATCTGATTGCCGTGTTCACGCTGGGTACGATTCTCATGCGCAGTGCGGGTTGTTGCGTCAACGACGTGGCCGACCGCGACTTTGATCAGTTCGTTACCCGTACGGCGAACCGGCCGGTCACAACAGGCAGAATCAGCGTGACTGAGGCTTTGGTGGTGGGTGCCGCGCTTGCCTTGGCCGCCTTTGGGCTGGTCCTGACCCTCAACCCAGGCAGCGTCTTGTGGTCTTTCTCGGCGTTGGCGATCGCCATTTTGTACCCCTACGCCAAACGCGTGGTGTCCATGCCCCAGGCTGTTTTGGGAGTCGCATTCAGCATGGGAATTCCCATGGCGTTTGTGGCCACCAGCGTGGCGTCCGACCTGTGGGGGCAGGCCACCAGTGTGTCGGCGCTCACCGGGTGGCTGCTGCTGTCAAACCTGTTCTGGGTGTTGGCTTACGATACCGTTTACGCCATGGTTGACCGCAACGACGACGTCCGATTGGGCATTAAAACCTCCGCATTGACGCTCGGGCAATTTGATGTCGCCGCCGTCGCTATTTTTTATGCCTTGCATCTGGGCATTTTGTTTGCGGTGCTCGCGCCTCTCGAGTACCCGCCACGTTTATTGGCACTGGTCATTGCGTCGGCAATGGCCATCGCCGCGGTTTGGCATATCCGTGGTCGCGAGCGCGGGCCCTGCTTTTGGGTCTTTAAACACAACCACTGGCTGGGGCTGGTCGTGTTCCTTGGGATTGCGTTTAGCGACGTTTGGGGCTGAGCTGTTGCGGGACCTATTTAAATTGCGCGCCCATCTCGGTCGCGCGGGCGGCGCAGGCGCGCATACCGGTTTGAATGGTTTCGGCGAGCTTCGCTGACTCAAAGACCGCTATTGCCTCCGCCGTCGCGCCGCCCTTGGATGTCACGTTTTGCTGCAACTGCGCGGGGGTATCGGTCGACTGGCGGGCCAATTCAGCAGCGCCTGCAAAGGTGGCGATCGCCAGTTGTTTAGCCGTGGACTCCGTTAGGCCAAGCGCCCGACCACCCGCCGTCATGGCGTTCAATATATAGAAAACGTAGGCCGGACCTGATCCACTGACAGCGGTGACCGCCTCAAGCAAACCCTCTTCTGCTACCCATAAACACAGGCCCGTGGCACTGAAGAGGGCCTGAACCAATGTCTTGTCATCGGCACTAACGGCTTCTTTGGCAAACATGCCCGTGGCCCCGCAACCTACCATCGCCGGTGTGTTGGGCATGGTGCGCACCACGCGGTCATTGCCGAGCCAGTCGCTGAGAGCGGCTGTGCCCACTCCAGCCGCAATACTCACGTGCAGGGTGTCGGCGCCAAAGCGCCCTTGGTTGTCAGCAATGACGCGCTGTAATACCTGTGGCTTAACCGCCCAAACCACCACATCGATCTCGGCACCCAAATCGGTCACGTTCGAGGCGACTTGGACGCCAGCGGCGCTAAAGTCGGCGGCGAGCTGGTCGCGCTTGGGGTTACTGGGTTGAACCACCGATAGACGATACGGCGTGGGGCCGACTCCGGCCTTGGCATTGGTCGCGGTCAAGCCTCCGAGGATCGCGCGGGTCATGTTGCCGCCGCCGATAAAGACGATGTGTTTGGTGGTCATAGCCTAAATACCCGGTCTACCCGGTCGAGTCTGTTGTTCGGCAATGGTAGCGCAGTGTTGCGAGGACCCGACAGCCCCCACGCATCCACAAGACTTTTTAAGCCCCTCGGCGATTTTTCAAAAAACCCTTGCAAAAATCCTTGGAGTCATGGCATACTAGCGGGCTTCGCCGTTATTGGCGGAGGTTTTTCAGCCCAATCGTGCGTAAGGGTGTCTGGCTTATTCGGTCGGTACATGCAAGCAAACGACGGGACCAAGACTGATCAAGCAATGCCGTGGTGGCAAAGCGGATTCAAGTTGGGACTTAAATCAAATGATTCAAACGCAATCTCGACTCAGTGTTGCTGACAACACGGGTGCAAAGTCTGTCATGTGCATTAAGGTGCTGGGCGGCTCTAAGCGCCGTTACGCCAGCGTCGGTGATGTCATTAAAGTCAGTGTCAAGGAAGCCGCGCCCCGTGGTCGCGTCAAAAAAGGCGAGGTGTACAGCGCTGTTGTTGTGCGCACCGCCAAAGGTATTCGCCGTCCAGACGGCGCCTTGATCAAGTTCGACGGCAACGCAGCAGTGTTGCTTAACGCCAAGCTGGAGCCCATCGGCACACGCATCTTTGGCCCCGTCACGCGTGAACTGCGTGGCGAGCGCTTCATGAAGATCGTGTCTTTGGCGCCCGAAGTTCTCTAAAGGACGCTCAAAATGAACAAGATCCGCAAAGGTGACGAAGTCATCGTGATTGCTGGCCGCGACAAAGGTAAGCGTGGCACAGTAGCCCTGCGCGCCGATGATGAGCGTCTGGTTATCGAGGGCATCAACCTCGTCAAAAAACACGTTAAGCCAAACCCAATGAAGGGTGTGACTGGCGGCATCGTTGAGAAGTCAATGTCTATGCACCAGTCAAACGTGGCGATTTTCAATGCCAAAACCGGCAAGGCTGATCGCGTAGGTATCAAGCAATTGGACGACGGCACGAAGGTTCGTGTCTACAAATCCAATGGCGAAGAAATTAAGGTGGCTTAATCATGGCGCGCTTTTTAGAACAATATCGCGAGAAAATTTCGCCTGCCCTGATGGCGCAGTTTGGTTACAAGTCCGTCATGGAAGTGCCGCGTATCACCAAAATCACTCTGAACATGGGTGTGGGTGAGGCGGTTGCTGACAAGAAGGTGATGGATCACGCCGTTGCTGACCTGACCAAGATTGCTGGCCAAAAGCCTGTCGTGACCAAGGCGCGCAAGCCAATCGCGGGTTTCAAAATCCGTGACCTGCAGCCGATTGGTTGCATGGTGACATTGCGCGGTGCGCGCATGTATGAATTCCTGGATCGTTTCGTTTCTGTGGCATTGCCCCGCGTGCGTGACTTCCGTGGTATCTCTGGTCGCTCATTCGATGGTCGTGGCAACTACAACATCGGCGTTAAAGAGCAGATCATTTTCCCTGAGATCGAGTACGACAAGGTTGACACCTTGCGCGGCCTCAATATCAGCATTACGACAACGGCGAAGTCCGATGAAGAGGCGAAAGCCCTTCTCACCGCTTTCCGTTTCCCGTTCAAGAACTGAGGTGACGCGTGGCTAAACAAGCACTAATCCAGCGTGAACTCAAGCGTGACATGCTCGCGCAAAAGTTTGCTAAGAAGTACGCAGAACTGAAGGCTGCTGCGAACAACGTGAATCTGTCTGACGAAGAGCGTGATGCTGCTCGTCTCGGGTTGCAAAAGTTGCCCCGCAACGCCAACCCCACTCGTCAGCGTAACCGCTGTGGCATTACGGGCCGCCCCCGTGGTGTCTACCGTCAATTCGGTCTGGGCCGCGCCAAAGTGCGTGAGTTGACCTTTGAAGGCAACATCCCTGGCGTGACCAAGGCTAGCTGGTAAGCCGCAGGAGAACAAATATGAGTATGAGTGATCCTATCGCGGACATGTTGACCCGCATCCGCAACGCCCAAATGGTTGAGAAAACCAACGTGGTGATGCCGGCCTCCAAGGTCAAAGTCGCGATTGCCCAAGTTCTGAAGGACGAGGGTTACATTGAAAACTTCCAAGTGAACGCTGCCGATGGCAAGTCACAGTTGGAAATTGCATTGAAGTACTACGCTGGTTCACCAGTTATCGAGCGCATCGAGCGAGTGAGCCGTCCTGGCTTGCGCGTGTACCGTGGTTCCAAATCAATTCCGCAAGTGATGAATGGTTTGGGTGTGGCTATTGTGACAACGCCCAAGGGTGTCATGACCGATCGCAAAGCGCGCGCCGAAGGCGTGGGCGGCGAAGTGTTGTGCTACGTCGCATAACGGTTAGCACCAAGGAGTAACGGAAATGTCTCGAGTCGCAAAAATGCCCGTAGCGGTCCCACAAGGTGTGGATCTGTCTATGAGCGCCGACCTGATTTCGGTCAAAGGTAGCCTGGGTAGTTTGGTATTAAAGCCAAACGCGCTGGTAAAGATTGAGCAGAAAGATGGTCAATTGTCTTTCGTGCCCGCTGATGATTCAGCAGCAGCGAACGCCATGTCTGGAACGATGCGCCAGTTGGTTAACAACATGGTCGTCGGTGTCAGCAAGGGCTTTGAAAAGAAACTGACGCTTTTGGGCGTGGGTTACAAAGCACAAGCGCAAGGTAACAAATTGAATTTGACAGTTGGCTTCTCTCACCCTGTTGTGATGGAAATGCCCGAAGGCGTCAAGGTGGAAACGCCTGGTCCAACTGAAGTTTTGATCAAAGGTGCTGATCGTCAGCGCGTTGGCCAGATCGCCGCAGAAGTGCGTGCCGTCCGTCCCCCAGAGCCTTACAAGGGCAAGGGTATCCGTTATGCGGATGAGCGTGTGGTGATCAAGGAAACCAAGAAGAAATAAGGATCATGACCATGTTGACCAAAAAGGAACAGCGTGCACGTCGTGCCAGCCAAACCCGCTTGCGCATTGCCAAGCAGGGCGTCGCTCGACTGAGTGTCCATCGCACCAATTTACACATTTACGCCAGCGTTATCTCTGGCTGCGGTACCAAAGTGTTGGCATCAGCGTCGACTGCAGAAGCAGAAGTTCGCAGCCAAATCGGTGGCGCAGGCAAGGGTGGCAACGCTGCAGCCGCAACCATCATTGGCAAGCGTGTTGCAGAGCGCGCCAAGGCCGCGGGCGTTGAAAAAGTCGCATTCGATCGTTCAGGCTACGCCTACCACGGTCGCGTGAAAGCATTGGCTGAAGCCGCGCGTGAAGCCGGCCTGCAGTTCTGATCGAGACGGGAAAACGAAATGGCAAAATTTACAGCAGCAGCTAAAAAAGACGCCCCGGAAGACGGACTGCGTGAAAAGATGATCGCGATCAACCGCGTGACCAAAGTGGTCAAGGGTGGTCGTATTCTCGGCTTCGCCGCTTTGTCGGTTGTCGGTGACGGCGCTGGTAAGGTTGGTATGGGCAAGGGTAAGGCGCGTGAAGTGCCTGTCTCTGTCCAAAAATCAATGGACGAAGCACGTCGCAACTTGGTCTCCGCCGCATTGCGCGATGGTACCGTTCACCACGAGGTGTACGGCCAGCACGGCGCAGCCCGCGTGATGTTGTTGCCCGCATCAAAGGGTACCGGCATCATTGCCGGCGGTCCAATGCGTGCCGTGTTCGAAGTGGTGGGTGTGACCGACGTGGTTGCCAAGAGCCATGGTTCAAGTAACCCCTACAACCTGGTTCGCGCCACCATTAACGCTCTCAAAAATCTGGGAACACCCTCTTCAGTTGCTGCCAAGCGTGGCAAGACTGTTGAAGAGATTCTCAACTAAGGACTAAGCCATGAGCACCGATAAAAAAGTGACCGTTCAGCTGGTTCGCAGCCCGATTGGCTGTAAAGCTGACCATCGCGATACCGTTCGCGGTTTGGGTCTGCGCAAAGTAAACGGCAAGCGTGAACTCGAAGACACGCCTGCTGTGCGCGGCATGATCAACAAGATCAGCTATCTGGTCAAAGTCCTCTAAACAGGGCTGGTAAGGAGTCCGTAATGGAACTAAACAACATCAACGCCGGTGACGGCGCCAAGCATGCCAAGCGTCGCGTCGGTCGCGGTATTGGTTCAGGTTTGGGTAAAACAGCGGGTCGCGGCCACAAAGGTCAAAAGTCACGTTCGGGTGGTTTCCACCGTGCTGGCTTTGAAGGTGGTCAAATGCCCATGTTCCGTCGCTTGCCAAAGCGCGGTTTCAAGTCACGCTCGGTTGGCTTGAATGCAGAGGTGACCTTGTCAGCGCTGTCAGCGCTGGAAGCAACGGAAGTCGATTTGCTGGTTTTGAAAGAAGCTGGTCTGGTTGGCGAGTTGGTTCGCAAAGTCAAAGTCATCAAGTCAGGCGAGCTGACACGTGCGGTTACTTTGAAGGCCATTAACGCAACGGCTGGCGCGAAAGCGGCGATCGAAGCAGCTGGTGGCAGCATCCAGGCAGCTTAAGCGCGATTAGGACTCAGATCTGTGGCTACTTCTCCCTCATTCGGCAGTAACAAAGCGGGCACCGGCGACTTGCGTCGCCGCCTGGTATTCTTGCTGTTGGCACTTGTGGTGTATCGCATCGGTGCGCACATCCCGGTGCCAGGGATCGACCCTGCACAACTCGAGCAGTTGTTCAAGGGCCAAAGTGGCGGCATTCTGAGTCTTTTCAACATGTTCTCGGGCGGTGCGTTGTCCCGCTTCACCGTGTTTGCGTTGGGCATCATGCCCTACATCTCTGCGTCGATCATCATGCAATTGATGACCTACGTGGTGCCTACCTTCGAGCAATTGAAGAAGGAGGGTGAAGCCGGTCGTCGAAAGATTACCCAGTACACACGCTACGGCACGCTTGGTTTGGCAATTTTCCAATCCATCGGCATTGCCTTGGCGCTTGAAAGCTCGACCGGTTTGGTTTTGTCGCCTGGCCTCGGTTTCCGCATTTCAACGGTCGTTAGTTTGACGGCGGGTACGTTGTTCCTGATGTGGTTGGGTGAACAAATCACCGAGCGCGGTCTGGGCAACGGTATTTCAATTTTGATTTTCGGCGGTATCGCAGCCGGTTTGCCCAGTGCGCTGGGTGGCTTCGGTACCTTGGTAAGTAATGGAAGCATGAATCCGATCGTTGCGATTCTCATCGTGGCCATCGTGCTTGCTGTCACCTACTTGGTTGTCTTCGTCGAGCGCGGCCAGCGCAAGATTCTCGTGAATTATGCGCGTCGACAAGTCGGCAATCGTGTGTACGGCGGTCAGAGCTCACACCTGCCTCTGAAGCTGAACATGGCGGGTGTTATTCCGCCGATTTTCGCAAGCAGTATCATTTTGTTGCCGGCGACATTCGTCAGCTGGTTCAGCACGGGTGATTCCATGCTGTGGTTGCGCGACTTCTCTGCTGCTCTGGCACCCGGGCAACCCATTTATGTGGCTTTGTACGCCGCAGCGATTATTTTCTTCTGCTTCTTCTACACTGCGCTCGTTTTCAACAGCCGTGAGACAGCAGATAACCTGAAGAAAAGCGGTGGTTTCGTGCCTGGTATTCGTCCAGGTGACCAAACCGCACGCTACGTCGATAAGATTTTGTTGCGTTTGACAATGGTTGGCGCGATTTACATCACCTTTGTGTGTTTGTTGCCTGAATTTTTGATTTTGAAATACAACGTGCCTTTCTACTTCGGTGGAACGTCTTTGTTGATCATCGTAGTTGTCACCATGGATTTCATGGCGCAAGTTCAAAACTACCTAATGAGCCAACAATACGACTCGCTGTTGAAGAAGGCTAATTTCAAGGGATCTGTAGGGGCGTGATTCACTGGGTCAAGGACCCTGCCCATATAGCTTAGTTCGTTCTGAAAGAATGACTTTTAGAACTGCCTTTTACTAGGAGAAGAAAAATGAGAGTTTCGGCTTCGGTCAAGAAATTGTGCCGCAACTGTAAAATTATCCGCCGCCACGGTGTTGTTCGCGTGATCTGCTCAGAGCCACGCCACAAGCAACGTCAAGGCTGATAGACATTTAGAGGACCACCATGGCACGTATTGCAGGTATTAACATTCCGCCACACAAGCACGCTGAAATCGGCTTGACGGCAATTTTCGGTATTGGCCGCACTCGCGCGCGTCAACTTTGCGTTTCTTGCGCTATTCCTTTCGATAAGAAAATCAAGGATTTGGACGACTCGGACGTTGAAAAGCTGCGCGAAGAAGTTGGCAAGATCACGATCGAGGGTGACCTCCGCCGTGAAGTGACCATGAACATCAAGCGTTTGATGGACATCGGTTGCTACCGTGGTTTCCGTCATCGTCGTGGCCTGCCCGTCCGTGGCCAGCGTACGCAAACCAATGCGCGTACCCGCAAAGGTCCTCGTAAAGCAGCGCAATCGCTGAAGAAGTAATTCGGAACCGAAAGTAATTTATGGCTAAGTCTTCCAACTCCGGTGCATCAGCACGCGTTCGTAAAAAAGTCCGCAAGAATATTGCTGACGGTATTGCACACGTGCACGCATCGTTTAACAACACCATCATTACCATCACCGACCGTCAGGGTAACGCCTTATCCTGGGCTTCTTCAGGCGGTCAGGGTTTCAAGGGCTCACGCAAGTCAACACCTTTTGCAGCACAGGTTGCTTCAGAGGTTGCTGGTCGCGCAGCCATGGAACAAGGTATCAAGAATCTCGATGTTGAGATCAAGGGCCCCGGTCCTGGTCGCGAGTCTTCAGTCCGTGCTTTGGGCGCGCTGGGTATTCGCATCAACTCGATTGCTGACGTGACGCCGGTCCCGCACAATGGCTGCCGTCCGCAGAAGCGTCGTCGCATCTAAACGGATCGCGACGCTGATCCAAAAAGGTGCTTCTGTTGGAGTGCCTTTTCGTTTTGAAGCCCACCGCTGACCGCACCGCGCGTCAGCTCCTGCAATGCCTGGCAATGCAGCAGATAACCTAGGAAAATACTGTGGCACGTTACCTCGGCCCCAAGGCCAAACTTTCCCGCCGTGAAGGCACCGACCTGCTGTTGAAGAGCTCACGCCGCTCAATTGCAGACAAAGCTAAATTTGACTCCAAGCCCGGCCAGCACGGTCGCACATCTGGTCAGCGTACCTCTGACTATGGTTTGCAGTTGCGCGAAAAACAAAAAGTTAAGCGCATGTACGGCGTTTTGGAGCGCCAGTTCCGCCGTTACTTCGCTGAAGCGGACCGCCGCCGTGGTAACACCGGTGCAAACCTCTTGAGCTTGCTCGAGTCACGTTTGGATAACGTGGTGTTCCGCATGGGTTTCGCCTCAACGCGCGCTGAGGCTCGCCAGCTGGTGTCACACAAGGCAATGACCGTGAACGGTCAGTCTGTCAACATCCCCTCTTATTTAGTCAAGCCTTCTGACGTGATTGCTGTACGCGAAAAGTCAAAGAAGCAGGCCCGTATCTTGGAAGCCCTCGAGTTGGCCTCTGCTGCTGGTTTCCCTGCGTGGGTTGACGTCTCGAAGGATAAAACCGAAGGCGTCTTCAAGAAGGTGCCTGACCGTGACGAGTTTGCAGGCGATGTGAACGAATCACTGATCGTGGAATTGTATTCACGTTAATCAGCTCTCTAGCCCCCACGTCCGCCCATGGTGGCGTGGGACGCTCTTCGTCGGCCTTATCGGTGTAACGAGCCGAGGGTATTGAAAGAAGTACATGCTAAATC
This sequence comes from Burkholderiaceae bacterium, assembly GCA_049448275.1. GTDB lineage: Bacteria > Pseudomonadota > Gammaproteobacteria > Burkholderiales > Burkholderiaceae_C > RS62. The sequence continues at coordinate 301 of JBMTSM010000005.1, read as the reverse complement.
AACTGCTAAAACCTAAGTCCATTCAAGTCGAGGCATCTGGCCCTAACCGCGCCAAAGTCACACTTGAGCCCTTCGAGCGTGGCTATGGCCACACGTTGGGCAACGCTTTGCGTCGTATCTTGTTGTCGTCTATGGTCGGACATGCGCCTACCGAAGTGACGATCGCTGGTGTGGTCCACGAATACTCAACCATTGATGGTGTGCAAGAGGACGTGGTCAACCTCCTTTTGAACCTCAAGGGCGTGGTTTTCAAGCTTGAGAGCCGTGATGAGGTGACATTGAGCCTGCGTAAGGACGGCCA
>JBMTSM010000004.1:0-26283 GCA_049448275.1 Burkholderiaceae bacterium | reverse complement strand
AAAAAAAGCCACGGGTTAACCGTGGCTTTTAGGTGCAGTCCACATGATTTGTGGACATTTTTAAGTGCATCAACCCAGCATGTCAGCCCAGATGTTTTGCGCCCAGTTCATGGCGTAAACACCTTCTAACTTGTTCGCCTCAGGCGTCAGGCCACCGGCACCTTTCACCGTCAGCATGGTCTTTTTCTCAACGTCGTAGCTGTGGACACTGGCCACGTGTACCACCTCATCCGAGGTCACGAAGCTGTAGCACGTGTTGGCATAAACCGGTGACGAGGGAACCTCTTGCCCGGTCATCATCGCCACCACGGCAGCCGCACACGTCTTGCCGTGCTGGTTAGCCATGTGACCTGATTTCGGCATCCCCGGCGCACCCTGAATGGAATCCCCCAGCACGTGCACGTTCTTCTGGGCTTTTGACTCAAAAGTCAGGAAATCCACCTCACACCAGCGGTTATCTAGCGTTGCCAAACCAGCAGTACGCGCAATCGTACCGGCGCGCATTTCGGGTATGACGTTCAAGACATCGGCCTTCATGTCGTCGTTGAAATCAAACTTCAGTGTTTTCGTTTGCACATCAACGTCAATCACCTTGTGGTTGGGCCGGTAGTCGATATAGCCTTTGTAATGATCGGCCCATGCCTTCTTGAACAACTTACCTTTTGACGCCACATCTTTGTTGGCATCAAACACGACCACCTTGCTTCTGGGCTTCTCGCGCTTGAAATAACCGGCAATCTGGCAGGCACGCTCATAGGGCCCAGGCGGGCAACGGTAAGGGCCCAGCGGCACGGACATGGCGAAGACGCCGCCATCTGGCATGGCCTCAAGCTGCTTACGCAAAGTCGCTGTCTGCTCGCCTGCCTTCCAAGCGTGCATGACCTTCGACTGCGCATCCGCGTTATTCAAACCAGGGATCTTGTCGTACATGAAGTCGATACCTGGCGAAACAATCAAACGGTCGTAGGGTAGCGTGCTGCCGCCTGCCAGTGTCACGGTGCGCTTGGTGGTGTCAACAGCAACGACCGTGTCTCGCACCATCTGAATCCCATGGCGATTTTTTAAGTTGTCGTAAGAGGTCGTGATATCGGCCATCTGCTTGACACCACCCAAGACCAAGTTGGAAATGGGGCATGACACGAAGGCAGGATTTGGCTCGATCAACGTGACCGCAATGGCACCCTCCGACCACATGCGAATGTACTTGGCTGCCGTGGCCCCGGAGAAGCCCCCGCCGATCACAACGACCTTGCCCTTCGCGCCACCCACTGTGGCGCAACCTGCGCTCAAGCCCAAAGCGGTCAGACCTGCACCCGCGCCGATTGAATTGATAAATTGACGACGTTTCATGGTTTCACCTCACTTATTTTTGAGCTGCAAAAAACGCAGCCATGGCTTCAATTTGCGCATCGGTATAACCCTTGGCAATCTGGTGCATGATGGTTGCAGGACGCTCACCGGACTTGTAAGCTGCCATTTTCTTGACCAATTCAGCAGCAGGTTGACCGGCCAAAGCAGGCGCTTTGCCGACGGCCTTGCCGTTGGTGCCATGGCAATTGGCACAGGCTGAAGCCCATTGTTTAACTTGCAGGTCTTGCGCCGATACGGCGTTTGCGGTAAGCAACAACAGCGCTACGCCAGCTGCTGAAACCATCTTTTTCATGCTCATGGTTCATCTCCAGATTTTTGAACAAGGACGGAAACATAGTTTGTTTTCTATATTCCCAATCAATGATATTCATCGGAATCAACAAACTCAATTAGGGAAAAGCCTAGCCGCCGCCACGCTGCATATACAAGTCAAAACGACGCATAAAGGTATAGCGCTGTGTCGCGTCTTGATTGGTAAATGTGAAGGTCACGATCAAGCGCGGGATACTGGCAAGCGCGATAACCCGAGGGGCTCCCACTTGCCAATCGATTCTTAAACTACCATCCGCGAAACGGATATCGGCTGAGGAATCGGATAACGTCCAAGGATGGTCGCCAACGGCATTCGGCAACCAACCATGCCACTCATTGAGAGAGCAGCCCATCTCACGTGTAAAGACCTCGGCGTAGCTTGATTGCATTGGATTACCGACCCTCAACCACCTGCGATAGGTGGCCAAATGGCCAATACATCGTTTTCAACAAGCTGCCGCGTTGCGCGCGCCTCGGGGGCGACGTAGTGGCCATTAACAAGCACCAAGTGCACCAGCTTTTCAGGCAATGCGAAGGAATCAATGATGCTCAGAATGCTCGCATCGGATGCGACATCCAGATCCATTTGATTCGCTCGTCGGTGCTCTTGGGGCAGATAGTCGGTGAGGGTGGCAAATAACTTGAATGTAATTTTCATTGATCGAAACAGGCCCTTTAGCGACGACGCGTGTCGTTGGCACCACTCCACTCGCTTTGAGCGTGCGAGCGCGCCAAGTAGGCACGCATCAACTGCGTGGGGTCCTCAATCAATTTTTCTTTCCACTCACCGAGATGTACTTGACCTTCAACCAAACCACGCATGACACCGACATGGTCTGTCCAGCCCACACTGTTACAACCGACCATCACATCACCGCTAAATTGCAGGCTCAAGTGGCGGTTCTCTGTGGTCAGCGTTGCTGACTCACCACCGGGCACCCCTTCCCAGTTACCGAAGCTGGTGGAGATGAGGCCCAGCGTATCCAGCACGTTGATTTGCGTCACGCCCTTGAGATAGGTCGTCCGCCCCACCATATTGAGGGCCGCAACCCGCGCCTGTTCGGCCGCGTTAGGCTGAATCGCGCTCACGATGGTTGTGCCGCTGACCTTATCAAAAGCCTCGGCGCAATCACCCGCAGCGTACACACCCGGTACGTTGGTTTCTAAATGCTCGTCGGTCAGGACGCCTTGTAGACATTTGACGTCTGACCCCTCAAGGAAATCAATGCACGGCTTCACGCCGGTCGCGCTGATAACCAAATCAGCTGGAATCTTTTTGCCGTTGGACAAAACGACGGTCAGCGGCGCGTCGGACGCATCCTTACTGCCACCACCCAACATGCCCGCCAACTTAGATAGCAGACCTTCAGATGATTCGCCTTGGCGTTCAATCGATGTGACCTTGGCACCCGTGAACACTTGCACGCCTTTGTTCTGCACCCAATCGCGAATCATGCCACCCGCAACGGGGCCCATCATGCGGGGCACCATGCGGTCACCCATCTCGACCACCGTCAACTCAACGCCGCGTGCGGCAAGGGCCTCCATGATGATGCAGCCAATAAAACCAGCCCCCATCTGCACAACCCGGGCACCCGGCTTCGCCAATGCCATGATGGCGCGGGCGTCCTCAAGGGTCCAGCAGGTATGCACCTCAGGGCTATCGATACCAGGAATGGGCGGCTGAACGGGGCGAGAGCCCGTCGCGATCAACAACTTGTCAAAGGCAAGGACTTCACCATTGCTGAGGTGGACCTGCTTGCCTGCGCCATCAACCCGTTGCGCACGCGCAGACACCTGCTTGACATTCAATGCCTCGAAGTGCGTCGCGCTCTTGCGCAGATAGGTGCCATCCTCCTGAATGTTGCCAATCAGGAGGTAGGGAATGGCCATACGCGAGTACGGCGGCTCCGCCTCATCACCCACGATCGTTATCTGATCGTGGGGTGCTTGCTTGCGGATGGTTTCCGCCGCGATCACGCCAGCCGGGCCGGCGCCAAGAATGACGTGATGAGCCATGGCTTACAAACCCAAGCGCTTCTTGGTGTCTGCTGTGGGGCGACCTTCAGGGTCCCAACCGCGCACGTCGTAGTACTTGGGCAGCATTTCAGCCAACTTGCTCACTGAGCCTTTGCCGGGGCCGGTCTTGGCAGCTTCGGTCAAGAGGCGCTTGGGCAGGTTATCGTCCTTGGCGGTAAAGCCAGCGGCGTTGTTGAACTCGCGCTCCATATTCCAGATGCGCTCGCCAATCTTTTCCAGCTCTTCCGTGGTGTATGACTCGTCGCACGCAGCCTGCAGTTGAGGTGCCAAATCGGCCAAACCCCAGGCGAAGGTGGTGAACACGCACAAACCTGAGGAGTCGAACGAGGCTGTCGCATCTTGGAAGGCTTTGACCAACTCGGGTTTGCCGTCTGAATCTGCAGGCTCTGTCTTGACTGGAATACCCAACACCTCGGATGCAATGGTGTAGCCGCGCAAGTGGCAAGCGCCGCGGTTACTGGTAGCGTAAGCCAAGCCAATGCCTTGGATCACACGACCGTCATAGGCGGGGAACTCTTGGCCCTTCACGCTCATGCTGAGGTCGGGGTGGCCGTACTTGGCTGTCAGGCGCTTTGAGCCCTGACCGATCTCCTTACCGAAGCCTTCACCGCGAGCGGTCATGTCAGCGAACTGGCACAAAGCCTCGGCAGAACCAAACTTGGCGTCGATACCGATTTGCTCTTTGGTCAGTGCGCCGATCTCGTACAACTCCATGACGGCACCGATGGTGGCGCCGAAGCTGATGGGATCAAAGCCCTCTTCGTTACAAATCAAGTTGGCGTACTGCAACGCCTCCAAGTCGTTCACGCCGTTTGCAGCACCCAAGGCCCACGCGGCTTCGTATTCGAGGCCGCCGTTAGCGCCCCAGTACTCGGGCTTGTTCTTGACTGAGAAGTGTCCTTCGTCGATCTTACTGATGCGACCACACGCAATCGTGCAACCAAAGCAGGCCTGGTTGGTAACCAAGTGTTTCTTGCCGTCGGTTTCACGGGGTGTCGCCATGGCCTCAGCAGAGATGTCCTTGGCACCCTCAAACTGCACATCGCGGTGGTTACGGGTTGGCAAACCGCCCACCTCGTTGATCACGTTCATCAGCACCTGGGTACCGTAAGCGGGCAAGCCCTGCCCAGTCACGCCGTTCTCGGCCAAGATCTTCTTCTTCTCGGCCGTGACTTGCATGAAGCCTTTGGGATCACGGATGTTGCCAACACCAATGGTGCCGCGCACAGCGATCGCCTTCAGATTCTTGCTACCCATCACAGCGCCAACGCCAGAGCGGCCAGCCGCGCGATGCAAATCATTCACGACGGCCGCGTAGAGCACTTGGTTTTCACCCGCTTTACCAATTGAGCTGACACGCAACAGTGGATCTTGGTGACGGGTCTTAAGCGCCTCCTCGGTCTTCCACACGCTCTGACCCCACAGGTCTGAAGCGTCTTTCAGCTCGGCGTCGCCATCGACGATAGACAGGTAAACCGGCGTCGGGGACTTGCCCTCAAAAATGATCATGTCCCAGCCCGCCATCTTCAGCTCGGCGCCCCAGTAACCACCTGAGTTTGAACAGGCGATCGCACCGGTCAACGGGCTCTTGGTGATCACGGTGTAACGGCCACCTGTGGAGGCCATGGTGCCGGTCAGTGGGCCCGTTGCCCAGATGATCTTGTTATCGGCAGACAAAGGATCGACCTTTGGGTCGACTTCATCAACGAGGTACTTAGAGCCCAAGCCGCGTGACCCGATGTATTCGCGGGCCCACTGCATATTAAGGGGTTCAGATTTAACGGTACCGTTTGTCAGATTGACGCGGAGGATTTTTCCAGCCCAAGACATAATGCGTAACTCCTTGTGTTGGATTAAGTTGCTGAAGGTTGATTGCCGAGCTTGTCAGCCCACTGCTTCATTTTGTCGAGGCCTGTCCAGTTGGCATCCACATAGGTGATGGCGCCAGTGGGGCAAGCCGATGCGCAAGCAGGGTCACCGCCGCACAGGTCACATTTTTGGACCTTGCCGGTTTCTTGCACGTAGTTGATGGTGCCGAAGGGGCAAGCGATGGTGCAAACCTTGCAACCCACGCAAGTGCTTTCGTTGACCTCCATCGCACCAGTAACCTTGTTCTTGGTAATCGCCTCAACGGGGCAAGCGTGCAAGCACCAAGCCTCATCACACTGGGTGCAGGTTGAGGGCACCTTCTTGCCGGTTTCATGAAAATCGAAAACTTTGATACGCGACTTAGCGGGTGCAAACACGCCGTAGTTCTCGTAAGAACACGCCATTTCGCACTGCAAGCAGCCGGTACATTTATCTGGATTGATGTGCAACACTTTTTGCATTTACGACTCCATTCAGGATCAGCCAACGAACAAACTAAAGTTCATTGTGATATGTTTCGCGATTCATAGGGCTCTGAATTGGCTAGTGATAACCCTAATTTCCGCGGCAAATCACCGGGAAAATGTCCCGTCAATGACAGCCTACGCGTTGGGTCGACGGTGATCGGCGATTGCACGATCGTGGTGCGGCATGTCCGGGTCGCGCAGCGCGCGGTGCTTGGTTTTGCGGCCGGTTACGCGTTTGCGCCACATGCGAAAAGAACTGGGGCGCAGCTCAGCGCGCATGATCCGAATGACCTCGGGTTCGGTTACACCCAATCGCTCGAAAATGGTTTCGAACGTGGTGCGATCCTCCCAAGCCATTTGAATCACGGCGGAGATATCACCCGGCGTCAAGTGACGCTGGAAAGATGAAGGCTTTTTTGCCATGAAAGACATGCTTTGCTAAAGGTTTTCATAATAACCAACTAGAAACTTTGGCCCTGCGCACCACCCGAAATCTCATAACCGACCATGACTGATCAAGCCCTCAACGTTTTGGGCACCCCATTGCTGGCGTGCTCCTTTGACCCCCTCACCGGCTACTACCGTGACGGCTGCTGCAACACCGACCACAACGACCACGGCAGCCACGTGGTGTGCGCCAAGGTCACGCAGGCTTTCTTGGACTTTTCGGTCAGCCGAGGCAATGACCTCGTGACGCCACGCCCTGAGTTCAGGTTCGCGGGCCTGAAAGCGGGCGACCGCTGGTGTCTGTGTGCGCGGCGTTGGTTGGAGGCCTTCCAAGCGGGGGTGGCACCGCCGGTGGTGTTGGAGGCCACACACCGTAAAGCACTTGAAATCGTCACGATTGAACAACTGCAAGCCTGCGCATTGGTCGCTTCATGAAGTCTGAGTTCAGGGGCAACAAACAGCACCTCCCCAGTAAGCCCTGCACGGTCTGTGGCCGCGAGATGACCTGGCGGAAGTCTTGGGCTAAGAACTGGGAAGAGGTCAAGGTATGTTCTGAGGCGTGTCGAAAAAATAAGAACAAGATAAAGAAGCCCGCATGACCGCTGCCCCGAAAAAACTGCGTCACCTCGTTTTGGTACTGGGCGATCAGCTCGACGAAACCGCCAGCGCGCTGGCAGATTTTGACCCCAAGCTCGACGCAGTTTGGATGGCCGAAGTGCGCGAGGAGTCGACGCACATAGCGTCATCCAAGCAACGCACCGCCCTCTTCCTCAGCGCGATGCGCCACTTCGCTCAAACCCTGAAGGCGCAGGGCAAACATGTGGTTTATACCGAGCTGGATGACCCCACAAACACGGGCACCTTGGCCGGCGAGTTGACGCGGGCGATTGAAGCCCTCCAACCGCAAACACTGCTCATGACGGCCCCGGGGGACTGGCGCGTCTTGCAGTCACTGCGTGCCGTGGCCACCGCCACCAACCGCACGCTCGAGGTGCGGGAGGACACCCACTTCTTCACCACCGTACGTGACTTTGCAACGCATGCCAAGGGCCGCAAACAACTGCGCTTGGAATATTTTTACCGCGAACTCCGACAAAAGAACGGGATCCTCATGGCGGGAAAAGACCCGATCGGCGGTCAATGGAATTTTGATGCCGACAATCGCGGCAGCTTCGGTAAGACCGGCCCCTCCGACGTGCCGCCGCCCAAACGCTTCGCGCCCGATGCCATTACCCAATCAGTCATCAAGCTAGTCAACAGCCAACTGCCCGATAACCCGGGTCACCTAGACAGCTTTGGCTGGCCCGTCACGCGGGCGCAGGGCCTTGAGGTACTCGATGCGTTCGTCACCCATCGCCTGCCGCTGTTTGGTCGCTACCAAGATGCCATGTGGTCCGGCGAGGTCTGGCTGTACCACTCACACATCTCCAGCGCGCTCAACCTCAAATTGATCAACCCGCGCGAAGTCGTCGCCGCCGCTGAAATGGCCTACCAAAATGGGCACGCGCCATTAGAGGCGGTTGAAGGTTTCATCCGCCAGGTCTTGGGGTGGCGTGAGTACGTACGTGGCATTTACTGGACACAAATGCCCGACTACGCCGAACGCAATGCGCTCAATGCGCAGCAGCCACTGCCCGGGTTTTTTTGGAGCGGTGACACCGATATGGCCTGTCTGAAAGACGCGATCAGCCAAACGCTCGCACACGGTTATGCCCACCACATCCAACGCCTCATGGTGACTGGTCTTTACACGCTGATGTATGGCGTGACGCCACGCGCAGTGCATGAGTGGTATTTGGGCGTTTACGTGGATGCCATCGAGTGGGTCGAATTGCCCAACACCATTGGCATGAGTCAATTTGCCGATGGTGGCATCATGGCCAGCAAGCCGTATGTCGCTAGCGGTAAATATATTGACCGCATGAGCAACTACTGCAAAGATTGCCGCTACAACCCAGCTGAATCGGTGGGCGAGACCGCCTGCCCGTTCACGACGCTTTATTGGGATTTTTTAAACACCCACGCAGATACCTTGGCAAAAAATCCACGTATGCTGATGCAGCTTAAAAACCTCAACCGGCTGGATACCGATGCCCGTGCCCGTATCGCCGGCCAAGCCAACGCGCATCGCAGCGCACACCAGCCCCAAAGCCCCACATGAAAGCAGACCTCAACGAACGCATCACCCGTATTGGGCCCGGGACGCCCTGTGGCAACCTCATGCGACATTACTGGCAACCGGTCGCCTTGCTCGATGAGTTTGACCCCGTACTCGACCCCCGGATGGCCACACGCCCCGTCAAAGCGGTGCGTTTATTGGGCCAAGACATGGTGTTGTTTCGCGACGAGCATGGGCAGTTCGCCCTGCTCGACCGTGATTGTCCTCACCGTGGCGCAGACCTCTCTTTTGGGCGCTATGAAGGCGATGGGTTGCGGTGTCCCTTTCATGGCTGGAAATTCGATACAACAGGCCAGTGCATCGAGACGCCAGCCGAACCCGCAGGCAGCAAGCTCTGTACGCGTATCAAACAACGGCAGTACCCCTTACAACAACGCAGCGGCGTGCTGTTTGGCTGGTTTGGGCCTGAGGACCAAACGCCGCCGCCCTTTCCGGCGCTCGATTGCTTCGTCGCACCGGACAGCCACACCTTTGCATTTAAAGGCCTGTGGCGTTGCAATTGGTTGCAAGCGTTTGAGGTTGGCATAGATCCCGCGCACACCTCCTTCTTGCACCGCTTCTTCAATGATGAATCGCTCGATGACACCTACGGCAAGCAGTTCAGAGCGGCGAGTGTGGGTGATGTGAACGGCGAGCGCTGGCCCATGACGAAAATCATGCGCGAGTTTCACCAACCCAAAATCACAGTTGATGCGGTGCCCTTTGGCATGCGCCTCACAACGCTGCGCGAGATGACCGACGACATCAGCCACGTTCGCGTGACCCACTCGATTTTCCCGCACACGTTTGTCATCCCGCTGTCAGAGACCATGACCATCACACAGATGCATGTGCCTGTGGACGACGAGAACACCTATTGGGTCTCGATCTTCACCAGCTTCGATACGCCCGTCAGCAAAGACACCATGCGTAACCAGCGCACGCGCTTCATCAGCCTGCCAGATTACATACCCAATGTGGGCAAACACAACCAATGGGGCTACAACCCCGAAGAGCAGGCCACCCGTACCTACCTCGGTATGGGCGAGGACGACATCAACAGCCATGACCAATGGGCCTGCGAAAGCATGGGGCGCATCCAAGACCGCACGCGCGAACATTTGGGCACCAGCGATGTGGCCATCATGGCGAACCGCCGCACCCTCCTTAAAGCCATTGACGCCGTGGCCAATGGCGAAACCCCCGTCGGCCTTGCAGACCCGAACGTCGCCACACAACGATTTGGGCCTGATACCGTCGACGGCATTGCACCCGCTGCGCAATGGCAACAATGGTGGCAAGACGCCGCCGCCGAAAAGCGAAAAGGCGCGCCGTGGAATGCCCGCATTGAGACAGCGGCGGCGGTCGATTAGCGTAACCCCATGTCTGCCGCCACTCAGCTCGCCGACTTCATCGCTGCCAGTCCACTGCAGCTGATTCGCTTTGTATGGTGCGACCCGCACGGTACACTGCGCGCCAAAGCGCTCACGGCAAAGGCTGCTTGCGACGTGCTTCGAAGCGGCGCAGGGGTCGGGATGGTCAGCACGCTGATGCTCAAAGACACGTCTGACAAAACCGCATTCAAAGTGTTCGAGGCCAGTATCGCGCAAGCCTTGCCGGGCTTTGAATTTGCCAACAACCTGATCTTGCAACCGGTACCCGACAGCTTTCGAGTCCTCCCCTGGGCGCATCAAACTGGCTGGATATTGTGTGAGCCCCAATTCCAAAACGGACAACCGGTGCCCTTTGACACCCGCTCGCAATTACGCCAAGCCTTGGCGCGTTTGGCACAGCGCGGGCTGGGCATGACCTGCGGGCTGGAGATCGAGTTCCACATCTACAAACTACAAAACCCGGATCACGGCGACGACCTCAACCCTAACCATGCCGCGTGGCCTGGGGATGGGCCCGCGGTCAGCATGATCCACCCGGGCTATCAGCTGTTATCCGAGCATTGGCTCGACGTCTGCGAGGCACCTTTGCGCATCGTCCAGCAGACGGCGCAGGGGTTGGGCTTGCCACTGGTGTCGTTAGAAATCGAAATGGGTCCCAGTCAGGTCGAAGCCGTCTTCGCCCCCACCGATGCCCTCACCGCTGCCGACAACATGGTGCGCTTTCGCAGTGCCGTTCGCCAAGCGCTGCGTCGCGCGGGCTATCACGCGACCTTTGTTTGCCGCCCACCCTTTGAACAAATCATGTCCAGCGGCTGGCACTTGCATCAGTCACTGGTGGATCTCGAAACCGGTACCAACGCATTCATGCGCGATGCACCCGCGTCGGACACCACCGCAAAAGACGCGACCCACACGCTCTCTGCGCTGGGCGCCCATTACCTCGCTGGTTTGCTAGCCCATGCCAACGGCGCAACTGTACTGTGTACGCCCACTGCAAATGGCTACGCACGTTTTCAACCCAACGCTTTGGCGCCTCAATCGGTCGTTTGGGGACGTGACAATCGTGGCGCCATGCTGCGCGTCATTGGCGGCGCAAATGACGCGAGCACGCGCATCGAAAACCGCTTGGGTGAACCCGCCGCCAATCCCTACCTGTACTTGGCGTCGCAAATACACGCAGGGCTCGCTGGTATCGAAGGGGCCCTTGAGGCACCACTCGCCACCGAGTCGCCATACGATGACGCCGCTCAACGCAATCCCAATTCGTTGGGTGCCGCTATCAGCGCCTTCGAGGCTGACACGGCCATGCGCAACGGTTTCGGTGAGGCGTTCATCAACTACTACGCGCAGCTTAAAAAAGCCGAGTTCGCGCGCTTTGAAGCTGCTACCGATAAAAACGAATTCCAAAGGCGCGAATACTTCAGCCGCCTCTAAACCCGTCCCACATGCATCATGATTCGAATCACTTTTTTTGAAAATCCCCAAGACACCACCGGCACCACCATTGAAGCGCAAGCCGGCGTGAGCCTCATGAAGGCCGCCATTGCAGCAGACATCGAAGGGGTAGCGGCCGACTGCGGCGGCACCCTGTCATGCGCCACCTGCCACGTGATGGTGCGTGCGCCTTGGGCAGACAAATTGCCCCCCATGACCGACGACGAAGACAGCATGTTGGACTACGCCGCTTCACCCCGGGAAGGCAACAGTCGCCTGTCGTGCCAACTGGTTTTAACGGACGAGCTCGACGGCATGGAAATCGATTTACCCGCCACCCAATACTGATGCACCTCAACGCAGACTTCACGGTACGAGTGCTGATACACGGCGCTGACTTACCTTGGACTGCATCGCCGCTGGCAGGTGTGGACCGTCGCATGCTCTCGCGCATGGGTGACGAAATTGCCCTGGCGACATCGTTGGTTCGTTACGCGCCAGGCAGTCATTTCTCGGCGCATACCCATGCGCGTGGTGAAGAATTCATTGTGCTGGATGGGGTATTTCAAGACGAACACGGCGACTACCCCACTGGCAGCTACGTGCGAAATCCACCGGGTAGCCACCATACCCCCGCATCGGCGCCAGGCACCATCATCTTTGTGAAGTTGCGGCATTTTCATGCGGACGATACGGCGGTGGTTCGGCACCGCATCAGCGCAACCGACAACGAAACACTGCACGATGATGCCCACGAAACCGTACACACCCTGCACCTTGAAAACGAGCAGCACTGGCACGCCGATGTGCCCCACGGCTGCGAGCTGTTGGTGCTCAATGGCACCTTGACCGAAGGCTCAGATCAACTGAAGCCCTGGAGCTGGCTGCGCCTACCCGCCAATGCGCACCTCGCCATCACAGCCACGTCAGACCACACGGTGGTCTGGGTAAAGCGCTACAAGACCCCGCCCATCAGCAGCAACGCCACAACCACGGCGGCGTAGGGGCGTCATCGCGCCACAAGCCTTTTCGTTGCGCACGCGCTGATTGTTCGGCTGCCTCGTAGGGCGTACTGTCGGCACCGCGCACCCATGCCATGCCCCGTGCCACTTGCGCCATGCCCACATCTGTATCGTCTACAAAGACACGCGCCAACGTCACGCCCGCATCGTCGGGCGCGGGTGCCATACCAACCAACCGCGCTGGTTTGAGAAAAACCATATCCTTCAAACTGAAGCGCGACTTACGCCCGAACGCTTGCAAGATTTCGGGCGCATCGATGCCAGCTAACCGGACTTTGTAATCGCGTTGATTGCGGTCTTGAAACACAAGGGTGTCGCCTTCGCTCACAGCGACCACTTGCCCGGCGATCTCTGTGGCATACCCGCCGACGGACAGTGCCAGTGCCGCACAAAAAACCAACAGAGACCTCACGGCACCCTCCGATTGATGACGGTCAACCCCGCACGTCAGCCACTGGTTCGCGACCAAAGTCCGGGCTGGCTAAAAAGCGCAGCACGTTTTCGGCCGCTGCTTCAGGCGAGCTGAGCTGGCCTTGGGCTTTGAGTTGCAAAAACTTCGATTGGTCTGGGAAAGCCTCGCCCGCCGCACCGCGCAATTGCACCTGCATATCGGTATCAATCACACCGGGCGCAAGTGCGCAGACCTTGGCGCCGTTGGCGTGAAGGGCCTCGTCCAGCGCGAGACAGCGGGTGAAGTGGTCCATACCCGCCTTGGCAGCGCAATAACCTGCCTGCGATGCCATGGGGTAGCGCCCCAAACCCGATGAAATGTTGAGGACCTTACGAGGGACAGGCCAACTGTGTGTACCCCCCAAAAACGCTGCGCTCAGGGCCATGGGCGCTTCCAGCCCGACGCGCAAGGCCAGCGCCAAGTCGGCAGGGTTAGATTGGCGCAGCGGCACGATCGGCGGGATGACCCCCGCGTTATTGATCAGACTCACGCTGGCGAAATCGGCTGGGTTCTGGCTGTTCAGCCACTCGCGCAAACGATCGCTGGCCCCTGCGCCATCGGCTAGGTCTTGCGTCCATTGTGTGAGTGGTACATCTGCCTTTTGTGCGGCCGTGGCCAGATCGGGATTAACGTTGCGCGAGATGCAGAGCAGGACGTTGCCAGGCTTTAGCAGTTGCTGTGCCATGGCCAAGCCCATACCGCGCGAAGCGCCTGTGAGGATGTAGAGGTGTTGAGTCATAGGAAAGATAGTAGGCGAATTCCCAAAATTCTACGGTGTCGCAGATGACAAATAAGCCTTTCGCAACTCCCCTTTGAGCAACTTCCCGGTGGGCGTTCGAGGCAGCGTCTCAACAAAGTCTACTGATCGAGGCGCCTTGTAAGAGGCGACTTTTGACTTGGCAAAGTCGATGATCTGTCGCGCTAACTCGGGGCTTCCCGAGTGACCTGGGGCCAATGTCACCACCGCTTTAACTTGCTCCCCCATCTCGTGATCTGGCACACCAATCACGGCGATGTCAGAGATAGCCGGATGAAGCGCCAAGGCATTCTCCACCTCTTGGGGGTATATGTTTAGTCCACCCGAAATAATCATGAACGCCTTCCGATCCGTTAGAAACAGGAAGCCATCACCGTCTACATGACCAATGTCCCCAACGCTGGTCCACATCGGATGCTGTGGGTGTTGGGTTGAGCGCGTCTTTTCCTCATCGCCGTGGTATTCGAAAGGCACGACGTCCCGCTCGAAATACACCAATCCGTTTTGACCTGTGCTGAGCTCTTCGCCCGACTCATCACAAATATGGATAACCCCCAGTACGGCCTTTCCAACGGACCCGGGTTTCTGTAGCCATTCCTCTGGTCGGATGATGGTCATGCCGTTGAGCTCGGTGCATGAGTAATATTCGAATAGGATGGGCCCCCACCAACGCATCATCTCGTGCTTGACATCCACTGGGCAGGGGGCTGCGGCGTGTATGGCCACCTGAAGGCTGCGTACGTCATACTTCGCTCGTACTTCTTCGGGTAACTTGAGCATCCGGACGAACATGGTCGGTACCCATTGACTGGCATTGACACGGTAGCGATCAATCAATGCCAAAGACGTCTCAGCATCAAACTTCTCCATGACGATGGCCGTCCCGCCCAACGCTTGAACCGCGGCACAGGTTCGTAATGGTGCTGCGTGATAAAGCGGTGCTGGGGACAAATACACCGTTTCATTATTGAGTCCGAAATGTCCGCCGAACATGGCAACCACGGTGTCTCCGGGTTGGGAAATATCGCGATCAGGCAAGGATGGGCAGACGCCTTTGGGCCGACCGGTGGTTCCTGATGAATACAGCATGTCGCCGCCGCGTGGTTCATGGGCCGGGCGAACAGAACTGGCGCTCGCGATGAGCGCCTCTAGCGGAAGAAAATCTGTTACCCCCTCTTCGAAAGACACACGATGAACAAGATGGGGAAGCGCGTCCCACGCGCCAGCCAGCTCAGCACCCGTGTTTCCCAAAAACAAGGCTCGCGCACCTGAGTTCTCCAAAATGTAGCGGACCTCATCGCGCTTCAGGTGAACGTTGATCGCTGTCAGGTACAGACCGCAGCGCTGGGCCGCCCAATAGACGTCAAAGGTTCTGGCGTCATTGTCGGAGAGCAATGCAATAACGTCTCCCCGTTTGAAGCCTTGGGATCGCAGCCAGTTCGCAATGCGCAATGAGCGGTCCTCTAACGCCGCGTAGGTGACTTGCCTGCCAGTGGCAGCCATGATCAGTGCGGGTTTGTCAGGCGTGGTGAGGGCGTGGATTCCAGGGTACATGTCTCAAATGGCTCTTTTCGTTTATCTTGTCATCTTGACGCAAACTTGGAAAGCGCGCCATTGTCAATTCCGCCGATGGTGCCACGTGATTCTAGGAAGCTGAACCACGCGAACCCTCGGCTCACGCAGCCGGCTCTATGGCTAACATCACGTATGCACTTAACCGTTTCATCGCCCGTTCAGGCCCTCGCTGACATTCACCAGATTGAGGCCACGCCCTTGGCTACAGCCATGCCGTGGGCCAGCACCTACGACTTGATTCGCGCAAGCGCCAACGCCCATGCAAACCAGCCCGCGCTCACCTTCTTGGCCACAGGCGAGCCCGGTGGTCCCGCCACCTGCTGGACCTATCGTGCGTTGCTACAAGGCATCCACCAGACCGCTAATTTGCTGCACAGCCTGAACATAGGCTCACAAGACGTGGTGGCCATATTGCTGCCCGGTGGGCTCGCCTACCACCTCGCACTGTGGGGCGGCGAGGCGGCGGGCATTGTGCAGCCGCTCAACCCTTTGCTGAGCGAAGAAAAGCTGCTGTCCCTACTGCAAGCCAGTCAGGCCAAGGTGTTGATCGCTCACGGCGTCGAAGACGATAGCCAATTGCGTGACAAAGCGCTGCGCCTGCAAGCCCAATTGCCGCACTTAAAAACCGTGTTGCTGGTTCACCCCGCGGGTGCGCCCTTGACAAACGATCTGCCACCCGGCACGCACGACTTTCATGATCTGCGTCAGCAACAAATCGATGACCGCCTCCTGAGCGAGCGGGTTTTCCAATCGAGCGACATCGCCGCGTACTTTCATACCGGCGGCACGACCGGTGCGCCCAAACTGGCGCGGCACAGTCATGGCGCACAGGTGTTTACTGCCTGGGCCAACGCCACCATGCAAGGCTTTCGATCCAGCGATGTGACGATCAATGGCTACCCGCTGTTCCATGTGGCGGGCGTGCTGCCTGGCGCACTGTGCTCTCTGGCTATTGGCATGCACGTGATCATTCCCACCGCGGCTCTGTTCCGCAATCGCGAGGTGGTTAAGAACTACTGGCGCCTGGCCGAGCACCATCGCTGCACACTCATGTCGGGCGTACCCACGGTGCTGGCTGCATTGGCGGGCGTGCCACTGAACGGCGCCGACATCTCGCGCATTCGCGCCGTACGCACCGGGGCCGCGCCCTTACCGCCCGAGCTGGCGCAACGCTTTGAGCAAACTTTCGGTTTGCATATCAACGAAAGTCTGGGCATGACCGAAACCGCGGGCTTGAGCACCGTCGCACCGCCAGGGCTCAACGCCCCGGCAGGCTGTGTCGGTTGGCCATTGCCTCATGCACAGGTGCGCATTGTGGGTCTGAACAGTGACGATCAAGCGACCGCCCAAGACCTGCCTGCGGGAGAGAAAGGCATGGTGCTTTACCAAGGGCCCAATCTATTTTCGGGCTATCTGGATGCCGCAGAAACTGCGCGCAGCTTCACCCCGGATGGTTGGCTCATCACCGGCGACGTGGGTTTCATTGATGAGCAAGGCCGCTTGCACCTATCGGGTCGCGCCAAAGATTTGATCATTCGTGGGGGCCACAACATCGACCCCAAAGTGATCGAAGATGCCTTGGGCTCGCACCCTGCTGTTGATCTGTGCGCCGCCGTGGGTGCACCAGACGCCTATGCCGGCGAACTGCCAGTGGCGTTTGTCACGCTCAAAACAGGCGCTCAAGTGAGCGAGGACGAGCTGCTGGCTTTCACCGTCAGCCGCGTGGACGAAGCGCCCGCCAAGCCCAAGTCCGTCACGGTGCTGCAGCACATGCCGGTGACCAATGTCGGGAAGATTTACAAACCCACATTACGCACCCTTGCCACAGCAACCGTGGTGCAAGGCCTGGTTCATCAAACCCTCACGGCCTTGCAGATCCCGAACGCGCAATGGCCTGACGTGCAGGCCGTTGGAGACGCCCCTGTCGAAGTCGATGCGAGGGCAACCCCCGCAGCCGCTTGGTCGGTCTTGAAACCGCTACTTGTCGCCTTGCCCGTGAAAATCAGCTTTTGCGAAATTGAGTAGTCGGGCCGCGATGTCCTCGGCGCCGCCTCATGGCACCAACAAAAATTACAACTGTCCCTTGCTTCGGCTCCGCCGTGTTGGCGGATTGAAATCAATCGGCTTGTCTTGCACCCATTGGATGAATCGCGCCACCTCAGGGTGCGCACGCAGCGCCTCGGGCGTTGCATAGTGTCGTGCCAGCTCGGTTTCGGTAAACAGTGCATGCACCTGCTTGTGGCAGGCACGATGCAAGAACACCGTCACCACCCCACCCCGTGACTTGGGCGTTAAGTGGTGCGCGTCTTTTAGGCTGTGCGGGATCTCTCGCTCGCAAAGGGCGCACACCTCAAGCGCATCAGCCTTGAATGACTGCCCTTGCCAGCTAGACGCCGCCTGCAGCCGCTTGATGCGCCCCTTAGCCATGACCCTGTTGGGGTCGCAACGCTTGGGTTGCCTGCGCGTCAAGCTTAAGGCGCACACCTAAAGACCCATTGCCTGACCTCACTGGTGATTTCTTCAAGCAGATCTCGATGTGCTGAATTTCCGGGTGCGCTGCGCAGGCACTGGCAATGCGCGTCATCAGCCGCTCCTGCGTTTCGTAATGACCGTCTGCGGCCAACCGATCAATCTCGACGATCAAGGGGTCATAGTCAAACACATGCGCCATGCCGTCTTCGGCAATCAACACGCGGTCCACTGCAATCCCCAACGTCAGATCAAGGATGTGAAAGTCAGGGCGTGTGTCATGTGGCCCATAGGTGCCGATATCTGTATCGAGGTGTAGATCACGCAGTTCGATGACTGCCGTGGTGGTTGCTGTCATGGGGTTGCGGGTTAGGTGGTCTGTAAGGGCGCCTTCAAGAAAAAAGCCAACCCCTCAGGGTCGGCTCTAGGATGAATGGTGGAGCTGGGGGGAATTGAACCCCCGTCCGCGAGACTTATTCGTATGGTTCTACGTGCGTAGTCGTCTGATTTGGATCTCACTTCTTGAGTCGCGCAGCAACACGCTACCCAAGACGCCAGTTACCTAAAATCTCGCCCGTAACTAAGTAACCCAATTACGTGCCAGCCAACGTGAATTCCCTTGCAGCCGGGAGGTATTGCTACCCCCTTGCCCAGCCCGTCAGCATGCTGTTGCAAGTCTCACAGCTTAAGCCGCGAGTGCGAAACGTTCGTCGTTTGCAGTTAGTTTTTTTCAGCGGATTAACGAGGTGACTGAACCTCGGCACGCCCCACTACGCTTCCGAACCCACGTCGAAACCAGTGCAGCCCCAAGTCTTTGAGTTTACGCTTTTTTGGGTCTCAACGCAGCAAGTCGAGTAATTGCAACGGTTGTGCAATGGTGGCGTGTGGGCGCCAACTGTCGATGTCTGCATTCGCGCCCAGGTAGCCGTATTTGGCGGCAACTGTGCCCATGTTGGCAGCGAGGCCTGCAACGATGTCTCGCTCGTCATCGCCCACATAAATGCATTGTTCTGGCGCAAAGCCCACGCGCTTGGCGGCTTCGAGCAGGGGCATGGGGTGTGGCTTGGCGTGCGGTGTGGTGTCACCGCAAACCACGCACGCCGCGTTTTTGAACAAGTCCATTTGGCGTGAGATGGGCAGCGTGAACCGTTCGGCCTTGTTGGTCACAACGCCCCACACCATGCCGCGCGCTTCAATGGCACTGAGCATTTCAACGACATCCGCAAATATGGTTGTTTTGTCGGTGAGGTTGGCTTCGTACTCTTGAAAGAATTCTTCTTTCAGTTCAGCAAACGCAGCGTCCTGCGGCGTGATGCCAAAGCCAACGCCAAGCATGCCGCGTGCGCCAGCACCGGCCATCGGGCGGTAGGTGTCGAGTGGCAAAGAGGGCATGCCGCGCTTCACACGCATGCGGTCAACGGCGGCCCCCAGGTCAGGGGCGCTGTCAATGAGCGTGCCGTCCAAGTCAAACAGGACGGCTTTGATGTTGGTGAACATGGTTGCCTTACGGTGCTTTGGTGGTGGCAAACATGTAGTTGACGCTGGTGTCGTCGCTCAACCAATAGTGTTTGGTCAGGGGGTTGTATTCCAAACCGCGTGTGCGCTTGACTTCCAAGTCAGCCGCTCGGCAAAAGGCGGCCAGCTCGGCGGGCTTGATGAACTTGGCGTAGGTGTGGGTACCTTTGGGCAGCATGTTCAACACGTATTCGGCGCCCACAATGGCGAACAAAAATGACTTCGGGTTGCGATTGATGGTTGAGAAGAACACGGTGCCACCGGGCTTCACCAACTTGGCGCAGGCCGCAACGATGGCTGCGGGGTCAGGCACGTGCTCCATCATTTCCATGCACGTCACGACATCAAAACTTTCTGGTTGCTCGGCGGCAAGGTCCTCAACACTGACTTCCCGGTAACTGATGTTCGGCGTCTCGGCCTCAAGCGCGTGCAGCTTGGCCACGCTGAGGGCTTTGGTTGCGAGGTCGATACCCATCACTTCAGCGCCTGAGCGCGCCATGGCATCACTCAAGATGCCGCCACCACAACCCACGTCAAGTACGCGCTTGCCTTCAAAGGCGGTTTGCGCTTTCATCCATTCGAGGCGCAGCGGGTTGATTTCGTGCAGCGGTTTGAATTCGCTGTTCTTGTCCCACCAGCGATGCGCCAGCTCTGAAAACTTGGCCAGCTCAGCCGGATCGGCGTTGGAATGGTTGGGCATTTGTGTGTTGGGGGATGGGTTCGTCTGCATGGCTCGATTATCGCCAATGTCCTCTCGGAATCTGGCGTGCATAAAAAAACCGCGCCGAAGCGCGGTTATTTAAGGAGCAGTGCTAATCACTTAGCGGTGCCGACGACTTCAACTTCAACGCGGCGGTTCTTGGCGCGGCCAGAACGGCTGCTGTTGTCAGCCACGGGGCTGTCTTCGCCCTTGCCTTCAGTGAAGATACGATCAGCGTCGACGCCCTTGGAGACCATGTAGGCCTTCACAGCTTCAGCGCGGCGCACTGACAAGCGCTGGTTGTATGAAGCGGGGCCAGTTGAGTCGGTGTGACCAACGGCGACCACGACTTCGATGTCCATGGTTTGCATGCGCTTGACCAAAGCGTCGAGCTTGGCTTTGCCAGCAGGTTGAACAACTGATTTGTCGAAGGCAAAGAACGCGTCAGCGGCGTAGGTGATCTTGGCAGGCGCGGCCACCGGTGCCACTGCAGCCTTGGGAGCTGGCGCTGGTGCGAGGTCAAATGATGGAGTGGCTGGCTCGTATTCCACAACTGGCCCGGATTCCGGGGCTGGTGCCGCTTTCTTTTCTTCGACCTTGGCAGCTACTACCGGAGCGATTGCGCCGTCACAGCCTGGGGCTGCGGTGGCAGGCGTCCAGAAGCCTGAGCGCCAGCATTCGCCAGAGGCGGCGCGCCAAGGGGTGCCGTCGGCAGCAACCCAGTTACTGACGATGCCCGCATTGGCGGCGGCTGACACCGTGATCGCTGAAAGGACGAGTGCGAGCTTGCTTAACTTTGACATTTATGACTCTCTTGGTGTGCGCACCATGCTGGGCGCTTGGTTTACTGAATACTTACAAAAATTGCGCTGATTCGGTCTCATTATTTTAAACATTTTCTGCCATCGTTGCATCGGATTTTTAATTTTGTAATACTTTATAAATATTTTCAAAAAACCAAATAAGCGGCCTACGGGTTTGACCCGAGACCTTGTTTTGATTAACAGCTTAGGCGGTTCGGTTTGAAAAATATGGCGGAATTGTTAACGCCGCTTGAGGCGGGTTAGGCGCAGCGTAAGGCCTTAAAATGAGCGGTTAATTAGATACTTTCTATATAGATCGCCCCACATGACCCAGTTCGCCAAAGAAACTTTGCCTATCAGCCTCGAAGAGGAAATGCGCCGGAGCTACCTGGATTACGCGATGAGCGTGATTGTCGGACGAGCGCTACCCGATGCGCGTGACGGCTTAAAGCCCGTTCACCGCCGCGTGCTGTTCGCCATGCACGAGCTGAACAACGACTGGAACCGCGCTTACAAGAAGTCAGCGCGTATCGTGGGTGACGTGATTGGTAAATACCACCCACACGGTGATACGGCCGTTTACGACACGATCGTTCGCATGGCTCAGGATTTTTCGCTGCGCCACATGTTGGTAGATGGCCAAGGTAACTTCGGCTCCGTTGATGGCGACAACGCGGCGGCGATGCGTTACACCGAGATTCGTCTGGCGAAAATCGCGCACGAGATGCTGGCGGACATCGACAAAGAGACGGTCGATTTCGGTCCCAACTACGACAACAGCGAACGCGAGCCCTTGGTTTTGCCCTCGCGCTTGCCTAACTTGCTGGTCAACGGCTCATCGGGTATCGCGGTGGGTATGGCCACGAACATTCCCCCGCACAACCTCAACGAGGTGGTTGATGCGTGTCTGCACCTCTTGAACAACCCCGAGTCATCGGTTGATGACTTGATGGAGATCATTCGCGCGCCAGACTTCCCGACCGCCGGCATCATCCACGGCATCTCAGGCGTGAAAGATGGCTACCGCACGGGCCGTGGCCGCGTGATCATGCGCGCGAAGTGCCACTTCGAAGATATCGACAAAGGCCAGCGCCAGTCCATCATCGTTGATGAGTTGCCCTACCAGGTCAACAAAAAGACGTTGCTTGAGCGCATTGCCGAATTGGTGACCGAGAAGAAAATTGAGGGCATCAGTCACATCCAGGACGAGTCGGATAAGTCTGGCATGCGGGTGGTGATCGAGCTGAAGCGCGGTGAGGTTCCTGAGGTCGTATTGAACAACCTCTACAAGCAGACTCAACTGCAAGACACCTTTGGTATGAACATGGTGGCGTTGGTGAATGGCCAACCCAAGCTGTGCAACCTCAAAGACTTGGTTGAAATTTTCCTGCAGCACCGCCGCGAGGTCGTGACACGCCGCACGGTGTTCACACTGCGCAAAGCCCGCGAGCGTGGGCATGTGCTGGAAGGCTTGGCGGTCGCTTTGGCCAACATCGACGAATTCATCGCCATCATCCGCAATGCACCGACGCCGCCAGTGGCGAAGGCCGAGTTGTTGAACCGCTCTTGGGATAGCAGCCTTGTGCGCGAAATGCTGACACGCACCCGCGCGGATGGTGCCACGGTCAACGCTGACGACTACCGCCCTGATGGCGTGTTGAAGTCGGTGGGCATGGGGGCCGATGGCCTGTACCGCCTGTCAGATACACAAGCGCAAGAGATTTTGCAAATGCGCCTGCAGCGCTTGACGGGCTTGGAGCAAGACAAGATTGTCAATGAGTACAAGGAAGTGATCGCCGAGATCGACGACCTCCTCGATATTTTGGCGCGCCCCGAGCGCGTGGCCGTGATCGTCGGCGAAGAACTGACTGCGATCAAGCTGGAGTTTGGCGCCAACAAAGTGGGCCAGCGCCGAAGCGAGATCGAGTACAACGCACAAGAGTTGGCCACCGAGGATCTCATCACACCCGAGAACATGGTGGTGACGTTGTCTCACACCGGTTACATCAAGAGCCAGCCCCTGAGCGAGTACCGTGCGCAGAAGCGTGGTGGTCGCGGCAAGTTAGCAGCCTCAACGAAGGATGACGACTGGATCGACCAGTTATTCATCGCCAACACACACGACTACATTTTGTGTTTCTCAAACCGTGGTCGGGTTTACTGGCTGAAAGTGTGGGAAGTGCCATCGGGTTCACGCAACTCACGCGGTCGCCCCATCGTGAACATGTTCCCGTTGCAAGAGGGCGAAAAGATCAACGTGGTGTTGCCGCTGACCGGCGAGAACCGTACCTTCCCCGAAGATCATTTTGTCTTCATGGCGACCAGCATGGGCACGGTTAAAAAGACCGCGCTCACGGACTTCTCCAACCCCCGTAAGGCCGGCATCATTGCCGTTGACTTGGATGACAACGACTTCCTGATTGGCGCCACACTGACCAAAGGCAAGCATGATGTGATGCTGTTCTCGGACGGTGGCAAGGCCGTGCGCTTTGACGAAAACGATGTGCGCTGCATGGGCCGCAATGCCCGTGGTGTGCGCGGCATGATGCTTGAAGAAGGTCAAAGCGTGATCGCGATGCTCGCGGCCCCCACCGATGTGGCGCCTGAAGATCAAGCGAGCCAGCCAACCAGCGTGCTCACGGCGACTGAAAATGGTTTTGGCAAACGCACCCCGATCGAGGAGTACACGCGCCATGGTCGCGGTACGAAAGGCATGATTGCCATTCAGCAGAGTGAGCGCAACGGCAAAGTGGTGGCGGCGACGTTGGTCCACACCGACGACGAGATCATGCTGATTACCGATACCGGTGTGTTGGTCCGGACCCGAGTCTCTGAGATTCGCGAGATGGGCCGGGCAACGCAAGGCGTTACCCTGATTGGTCTGGATGAAGGCAGCAAGCTGATTGGCATGCAACGCATTGCCGACCGTGATGCAGAAAACGTTGATGAGGCCGATGAGGCCGAGGGCCCTGCCACGCCAGCGCCTGACGCCCCCAGCGAGTAAGCTGCCATCATGAACCGACCATTCAATTTTTCGGCAGGCCCCGCAACGATCCCTTTAGAAGTCTTGAACCGCGCGGGCGCTGAGATTGCCGACTGGCACGGGACTGGCATGGGCGTGATGGAGATGAGCCATCGCGGCGCGTCATTTGGCGAGATCCTAAACGGCACGCTAGCGACTGTCCGAGAGGTTTTGGCGGTGCCTGAGGATTTTGAAATCCTCTTCATGCAAGGCGGTGGATTGGCAGAAAACGCCATCGTGCCGATGAACTTGTGTGGCGTTGAGAACCCCAAAATCGATGTTGCCGTGACCGGCAGCTGGAGCCAGAAATCATTAACGGAAGCCAAGCGCTACGCCGATGTGCAACTGGCGTTTGACGGCAAGGCACACCAATTTCATACCGTCGCCCCCACCGGCAGTTGGGCCCTGCGACCCGACGCCACCTATGTGCACGTGTGCAGCAACGAGACCATCCACGGCGTTGAGTTTCAAACCCTGCCTGATCTCAAAGCGCTCGGCATCACCGCGCCATTGGTGATTGACTGCTCCAGCCACATCGCCTCACGCCCCGTTGAGTGGGACAAGGTAGGTTTGGCTTTCGCGGGTGCGCAAAAAAATCTGGGCCCTGCGGGGGTCACGATGGTGTTCGTTCGCAAGTCCTTGCTGGACCAAGCGATGGGCATTTGCCCTTCCGCGTTTCAGTACAAGCTGGTGGCGACCAACACGTCGATGTACAACACGCCACCCACTTACGGCATTTACATGGTGGGCTTGGTATTTGAGTGGCTCAAGGCGCAAGGCGGGATCGCGGCGATTGAGGCTCAAAACATGGCCAAAGCGGCGCTTTTATACGGTGCGATTGACCGCTCAGACTTCTATCGCAACGAGGTTGACCCTGCCTTCCGCTCGCGCATGAATGTGCCGTTTTTGTTGGCCGATGAGGCCCTGAATGAGCGCTTCTTGGCAGAGGCGAAAGCCGCTAACTTGCTGTCGCTTAAGGGGCATAAGTCGGTTGGCGGCATGCGCGCCAGCATCTACAACGCCATGCCGCTTTCCGGCGTCGAAGCTTTGGTGAGCTTCATGCAGGATTTTGAGCGCAGCCTTTGAAGCGAGACGAGCCATGAAGACATTGCAAGAATTGCGTGAATCCATCGACGCACTCGACACCCAAATTTTGAGCCTCCTGAATGACCGCGCCCAATGCGCACATGAGGTGGGTGAGCTGAAAAAGCGCGAAGGTTCAGCGGTGTTCCGTCCGGACCGGGAAGCACAAGTCATCAACAAGCTGCAGTCGCTTAACGAGCGCACCAACGGCTTACTCAAACCGCACAGCATTGGCAACATCTGGCGCGAGGTCATGTCGGCTTGCAGGGCGCTTGAGGCACCCCAACGTATCGCTTATCTCGGCCCTGCCGGCACCTTCAGCCAGCAAGCCGCTTTGGCATTTTTTGGCACCAGCGTGACCGAGGTGGCGTGCCCCTCGATTGACGAGGTGTTTCGCGCGACCGCATCAGGCACGGCTGATTTTGGCGTGGTGCCCATCGAGAATTCCACCGAAGGCGTGATTGCGCGGTCACTTGATTTGTTGTTGCAGTCACCCGCACACATCATTGGCGAGTTGAGTTTGTTGGTGCGTCACCACCTGCTGCGTCAGAGCAACTCGCGCGATGGCATCCAGGTGGTGCTTGCGCACCCTCAAGCATTGGCCCAGTGCCAAGAATGGCTCAGCAAACACCTGCCCAACGCCGAGCGACGCGCCGTCTCAAGCAATGCAGAGGGCGCGCGCCTGGCAGCTGAACACCCAGAGTGGGCGGCCATCGCCAGCGAACGCGCAGGGTCTGAGTATGGCTTGCACAACGTCGCACCCGCGATTCAAGACGATGCCCATAACCGCACGCGTTTTGCAATCATCTGCTTGCCCAGCACCTTAGAGGCACCGACCGCCACCGGACGTGATTGCACCAGCCTCGCCGTATCGGTGGTTAACCGGCCCGGCGCGTTGCATGACTTATTGGTGCCACTGAAACAACATGGTGTCTCCATGACCCGCTTTGAATCGCGTCCTGCGCGACAAGGTCAATGGGAATACATCTTTTTTATTGACCTCGTGGGACACCCCTCTGAGGCCAACATGCACGCTGCATTGGAAGACCTCAAGAAGCTATGTGCCTTCTACAAGGTGCTGGGGACTTACCCCCAATCTGAGGCCTAACAGTGGGCGCAGATCTCCCCGCTATTCGGCGACTGGCCATCATTGGGTGCGGCCTCATTGGCGGCTCGTTCGGCATGGCGCTGCGCTACGCGCTGCCAGGCTTGGTGGTGGCGGGTTACGGACGTTCGCAAGCCAACCTACTCGAAGCGCAACGGCGGGGCGCCCTGACCGAAGTCGCACCCACACTGGCTGATGCGGTCAACGACGCCGATGTCGTTTTGGTGAGCGTGCCGGTTGGTGCCCTGACCAATACATTGCACGCCATTGCACCCCACCTCAAAGCCGA
>JBMTSM010000003.1:0-28920 GCA_049448275.1 Burkholderiaceae bacterium | reverse complement strand
CGCGAAGCGGACATCATCGCGCAAGCCGGCCGTCTGAAGGCGATCACCATCGCGACCAACATGGCCGGTCGCGGAACCGACATCGTGCTGGGCGGCAACCTCGAGAAACTACTAGCCAATGCTGGTATCGACGGTGGTACCGAGTCGCCGGCGGCCCAACCTGTAGTGGCCGGTTGGCAGGCTGAGCATGAGGCCGTTAAGGCGCTGGGCGGTCTGCGAATCATTGCCACGGAGCGTCACGAATCACGCCGCATCGACAACCAATTGCGTGGTCGCTCGGGTCGTCAAGGAGATCCAGGATCCTCTCGTTTCTATCTGAGTCTCGATGACTCGCTGATGCGAATTTTCGCGGGTGACCGCGTGCGCGCCATCATGGACCGTCTGAAGATGCCCGAGGGTGAGGCGATCGAGGCCGGTATGGTGACCCGAAGTATCGAATCGGCGCAACGCAAGGTCGAAGCCCGTAACTTTGATATTCGCAAGCAGTTGCTCGAGTATGACGACGTCTCCAACGATCAGCGTAAGGTGATTTACCAGCAGCGCAATGATATTTTGGATGCCTCTGCCCTCAGAGAGCAGATCACGGCTCTGCGTGATGGCTGTTTCAATGCCTTAGTGCGTCAATTTGTGCCTGTTGAAAGTGTAGAAGAACAATGGGACTTGGCTGGTCTGCAGCGTGTGCTTGCCGATGACTGGCAGTTGACCGTAGACCTGATTGGTACGGTGAGCCAAGCGGATGCCATCGACGACGACGACATTGTGAAGATCGTCGCCGATGCAGCAACCACCCACTTCGAGGCCAAGGTGGCTCGCGTGGGAGATGAGAATTTCACGCAGTTCGAGCGCATGGTTCTGCTCCAAACACTGGACTCCAACTGGCGTGAGCATCTGAGTGCGTTGGACTATTTACGCCAAGGTATCCATTTGCGTGGTTACGCCCAGAAACAGCCCAAACAAGAGTACAAACGCGAGGCGTTCGAGTTGTTTGGTTTGATGTTGGATAACGTGCGTAATGAGGTGACTCGCATTCTAATGAATGTGCGAATCACGGAACCAGAAAGCGTCGAGACGGCGGCTGCCGAAATCGAGGCCCGTGGTGAGGACCTGTCTAAAGTGCAGTACACCGCCCCAACTGAAACAGGTGAGGCTCAGGCGGTTGCGAGCGCACTGTTCTCTGATGGTCCGCGTTTAAACGACGTACCTCGCGTGGGTCGTAATGACCCCTGTCCTTGCGGCAGTGGCAAGAAGTACAAACACTGTCATGGTGCCCTGGCCTAATTCCTTTTTCGTGAAGGCGATTTTTTATGCCGGTTAATTTATCTGTGCCGAAGGCCTCGGATCTGAAGTCTGTACCCGGCGTACGCTGGGGTGTGGTTGAGGCGGGTGTTCGCAAAGCCAATCGCAAAGATGTGAGTGTCTGCGTCCTTGATGCGCAGACCCAGGTCGATGCTGTTTTTACCGAGAACCGTTTTTGTGCAGCACCTGTGCAGGTGTGTCGCACACACCTGGCAGCCAATCATGGCATTCGCGCTTTGGTGATCAACACCGGTAATGCTAACGCGGGTACAGGGGCAAAAGGTTTGCTCCACGCCACCCAGATGGCGCAAGCGGGTGCGTCTGCCCTGGGCCTCGACGTCACACAGGTATTGCCGTTTTCCACGGGTGTGATTCTGGAGCCCTTACCGATCGATCGTGTAGAGGCCGGTATTGTCCGTGCGACGCAGAAACTGAGCGGTGACGCGTGGTTGGACGCTGCGCACGGCATCATGACCACTGATACGCAGCCCAAAGCCTACAGTCGGCAATGTCTGGTGGGAGGCGCTACTGTGACGGTTACGGGTATCGCAAAAGGAGCGGGCATGATTCGTCCGAACATGGCGACTATGTTGGGATTTGTCGCGACCGACGCCGATATCTCGCCTGCCCTAATGCGTGGGTTGGCAAAGCAATTGGCCGATCAGTCGTTCAATCGTGTCACGGTTGACGGTGACACCTCGACTAACGACAGCTTTGTGGTCATGGCGACGGGCAAAGCCCCGCATGCGGCGGTGACTGATTGGTCGTCTGCTGACGGTGTGGCTTTACTCGATGCGTTAATGGGCGTATCTCGTGACTTGGCCCATGCAATTGTTCGCGATGGCGAGGGTGCGACTAAATTCATCACCATTGAAGTCGGCGGCGGCAAGGACACAGCCGAGTGCCTCAAGGTGGCTTACGCTGTTGCCCATTCACCGTTGGTCAAAACGGCTTTTTTTGCCAGTGATCCCAACCTGGGACGAATATTGGCCGCGGTGGGCTACGCGGGCATCACCGATTTAGACGTGGCGCGTATCGATGTCTTTTTGGATGATGTGCAGGTCGCCCAGGCAGGGGGCTTATACGCACATTACACCGAGGCGCAGGGCGCTGCCGTGATGGCTAAACCTGAGATCAAGATCCAAATAGAGTTGGGTCGGGGTTCAGCGCGTGACACGGTCTGGACCTGTGACTTTAGCCACGATTACGTATCGATCAACGCGGACTACCGCAGTTAATGTTGAAACCATGTCGCAAACTGATGAATTACTGGCCCAGCTGATCAAGCGCGCGGATGCCTTGATTGACATCATGGCTAAGCAGGCCGCCGCTCCTCGCGTTGAACCGCCCGATTGGAACGCCAGTGTCGCCTATCGTTACCGGCGGTATCGTGATGGGCGCACTGGCTTGGTACCTGTCCCGCATGTCGCTTCCCTGTCATTGGATGACCTGCAAGAGATCGACGATCAAAAGCAAAAGATACAGCGCAACACCGCACACTTCATAGCAGGTTTGCCTGCCAATAACGTGCTGCTGACTGGTGCGCGTGGTACGGGCAAATCGTCATTGATCAAGGGTTGCTTGAACACTTACAGCACGCAGGGTCTGCGGTTGATCGAGGTCGATAAATCAGACTTGGTTGATCTCCCGGATCTCATCGATGTGGTGGCGGATCGTCCCGAGCGATTCATTGTGTATTGTGATGACTTGAGTTTCGAGGACGGTGATCCGGCTTACAAAGCGCTGAAGTCCATCCTCGATGGAACGGTTTCTGCGGCAGGCGCCAATGTGCTTATTTATGCGACGAGTAACCGGCGTCATCTTTTGCCAGAGTACATGAGCGAAAACGCGACCTATACCCACACCGCGGACGGCGAGGTCCATCCTGGCGAGGTCGTGGAGGAAAAAATATCACTGAGCGAGCGGTTTGGCTTGTGGATCAGCTTTTACCCGTTCTCGCAAGACGAGTACCTGACGATCGCCAATCAATGGTTGACGCACTTCGGTGTCGGTGCCGAGGCCTTAGAGGCTGCACGCCCCCATGCCTTGCTCTGGGCGCTGGAGCGGGGCTCACGCAGTGGCCGAGTCGCCTATCAATTTGCGCGTGACTATGCGTCCGCGCTGCAAGCAGAGGCGTAACGTTTGGCCAACCGCTGTGTCTCGATACCCTGTAAATCCTAAAGTTTTGCAAGTGGCGCCTGAGACCCCTCGTATGGTCGGCGACCGCCCCCTCACTGAGGTGGCCGTCGGTATTTTGCAGGCGTCTGACCAACGGGTGTTGTTGACCACCCGTCCTGTCGGTAAAGCCTATGCAGGTTATTGGGAATTTCCAGGCGGCAAGTTGGAGGCGGGTGAGACCGTGCTTGACGCGTTGGCCCGAGAATTACACGAAGAAATCAACGTCCAGATCGATGGCGGCGAGGTGCTGCAATCCGATGTCGTTGATTACCCCCATGCCTTGGTGCGATTGCACTTTTGCTTGGTTCGGTCGTGGCGTGGTGTGATCATGATGCGGGAGGCGCAAGACCATGCCTGGACCGCGCTGCCAACCGAACTCACGCCGATACTGCCCGGTACTGTCCCTGTACTGGCGTGGTTACCGGCCCGCTTAGCTGGTGCGCGGGTCGTCTAACTCGCTGAGCGGATCTGTGTCAGGGGCAGGCACGCGATAGGCCTCTGTGGCCCAAGCGCCTAGGTCAATCAATTTGCAGGCTTCTCTGCAAAATGGACGGTAGGGATTGCGTGCCGCGTAAACACTGTCGCCACCGCAGGTTGGGCAGCTGACGATGGTCTCTTTGAAGGTTGGTTCAGGAGTTGCCATGCCAGCCCACTAGCCGCAGTTGCTGATGAGGAAGTCGACGTCAGCTTTCATGCTTTGGGTCCGGTGCCCGTCCTCGATGCGCATGATGCGCACCGATATCAGCAGGCGGTTGGCACTCACCTCAGGCACCCAGCCCGCTCGGTCCGGGACGCCGATGCGAATCAAGCTCACGTTTCGACCCTGCGGCAAGTTTTGCTGGTACATGCCGTCCTTTGCGACGACCGAGTGCGGTGCGGCGCTGTCCCGTAACAAGCCGAGCATCAGCTTGAGCACGCTGGGAATCGGCTCAATACTGCGCATCCATTGCGCGATGGCTTTTTGCCGGGCATCCACAGGCTGCTTCAGCCAGTCATGATAGGCGGGTAGGTCGAACTCACAGGTTCCTGCTGGGATGCCCATCCGGCCTCGGATCGCATTAAGAAATTCTGATTCCGAGAGGCTGTGCCCGAGCTTGCCGGTCGTTCCGTTCAAAGAATCGTAAGCATCGTCGAGTTGTTTGAGCAAGTCGTTGAGCGCTGACTCGTCGATGTTCGGGTTATTCGCATAACCAGCCAGTACACCCTTCTGTCGATCGATATCCTTCAGTAAGTCGCCCCGTAAATCTGCGCGTGACCCCATGTCCATCAACTCAAATAGGGTCTGTAACGCGAAGTGGTGATCGTGCTCGGAGGTTCCCGCTTGCAGCGCGGTTAACCGATCAATCAAACGTTCCACCCGCAGGTAGGTTCGAATTTTCTCGTTGATTGGGTACTCGTAAGTGATCACAGGGGCAATCGGGTTAGGGTGTCGTTTTCGCGCCGATCCTAATCATATCGCGAGTTGCTTTAGATGCCCATCAACCTCAGCGGACAATTCAGTCAGGGTTAATGTCTCGTTATAGATGACGACGTCCGCAGCGGCTAAGCGCTGAAGCCGGGTGGCTTGTTGTTGCATGATCGCTTTGACCTGATCCGCAGGAAAACCGTTCCTCGCCATGACCCGCTGGATCTGTGTTTCAGGCAAGCAGTCCACCACCCAAATTTGCTGACAGCGTGGACGCCAGTGCGCGGATTCAACCAGAAGCGGCACGTCGCAGACAACGATGTCGGTTGGCGCCTCTGTGATGGCCGCAGTCATGGCTTGTTGAATCAGGGGGTGGAGCACGTGCTCAAGTTGTCGCTTTGCGCCAGTATCCGCAAAAATACGCTCGCGCATGTGATTGCGGTCCATGGCACCACTTGCATCAATTGCCTGATCGCCGAATAGTTCACGGATTGCCGGTATCGCACATCCGCCGCTCGCAGTCAGGCCTTTGGCAATTTGGTCTGCATCGAGAACGGTGATACCGTGCGCCGACAGGTAACGCGCAACAGTGCTCTTACCACTGCCAATGCCGCCGGTGAGCCCCCAAACCGTGTGTCGTTTCATGCATGTCATTGTGACCCAAAAAATCGCCACTCATGCAAGCAGATGAGCAGCCCCGCGAAAGCTAGGAATGGGCCAAATGGCAAGGGTTCTTGGGCCCGTAACGATTGGCCTACATGGGCGGCACGCATGACTCCAAAAGCCACTCCTGTGAGTGCAGCGAAAAATAAAATCCACGGGAGGTTAGCCCAGCCAAACCAGGCGCCTAAACCCGCTAATAATTTGGCATCGCCGCCACCGAAGCCAACCCGTTGCGTACGCAGGCGATAAATCCAGCCCACCCCCATCAGTACCGACCAACCAGCCAACGCACCAAAAAAACTATCGGTTGGTGTGGTGGTTAACAAACCCAGCAGGCTCACGACCAAACCCAAAACCAAAAAAGGGAGCGTCAACACATCCGGAAGCCAGTAGCTGGCGCCGTCAATCCATGCCATGGTGAGTAAAGCCAAACCCCAAAATGCCCAGACGCCAGCCTGCGTCGGGTTGTCTGGATACACCAGCAAACAAATGATGAACCAGGCGCTCGCGAGCGCCTCAATAGCGGGGTAGCGCCAATGGATTGGTGCTTGACAAAAATGACAGCGCCCACGCAGCCAGACATAGCTCAGGATGGGGACGAGCATCGTTGCACGCAACGACGTTAGGCAATTCGGGCATTGGGACCGATGACCACGTGGCCCTGGCGTGGCGTCACTCGCTACCTCATGTTGTTGGTCCAACCACATCGGTATGCGTGTGATGAGCACATTCGCGGCGCTTCCAAATGTGAGCCCGCACAGCGCAAAAATAACGAGCAAAAACAGATCAACGGAGGGCATGAACGATCAGATGGTTTGACCAATTTGAAACACGGGCCAGTACATGGCGAGCACCATGGTACCAATGATCAAACCCAAAATGAGAATTGACAGGGGTTCAAGCGCAGCCGTCCATTTTTCAAGCGCCTCGTTGGCGGCACTGTCTAAACTGGTGGAGGCGCTTTGCAGCAGGGTGTCGAGTGCGCCCGTCGCCTCTCCGACTCGGCATAGCTGGGACAAAAGTGGCGATACCAGCGGGCTAGCTCCCAATGCAACACTCAATGGGACACCACGGTTAACCGATTGATTAACCGTATGAACAACGCGCTGAAAGCTGAGCGTCTGTTGCGCTTGTGCCAAGTGCGTCAACGCTTTTGAAAGAGGCAGGCCTGTTTGTAAGAGACTGTGGAGCGTCTTTGCCAGCGCGGCACTATAGACTGTCTTGAGCCAGTGACCGTAACCCGGTATCCGAAACAGTTGGCTTTCACAAAACATGCGGAAGGTCGGGCGTTTAAGCTGTCGTTTGACGATAACGGCCAAAAATAGCAAACCCAATACGCCGGGTACGCCCCATGCTCGTAGCCATTGAGCGCACCCAATCAGCTGTTGCGTGAGCCAGGGAAGGGGCGTACCACGTTGCGCAAACTGCGCTTCAAAACTCGGAATCACTAGGGTCATGATTAACGTGACAACCAAGGCGGCAACACCCGCAATCAGGGCCGGGTAGCGCAGCGCGCTCTGAATTTGCGCTTTGCGGCGGGCATCACTTTGCAATTGGTGCGCAAGATGTTGGAGCCCGCTGGCGAGCTGTCCTCCTTCCTCAGCCGAGGCAATGACACCAACGTACAGGTCACTGAAATGCTGAACCTGTCGAGCGATGCATACCGAATAGGCATGCCCTGCCACTAAATCAGTTTGGAGGGTTGTGAGTACCGCCTTGAGGGTTGCGGTGCCCTTACCGTCTCGTAGCAGCTTAATCGCTTCAGTGAGCGAAAGACCTGCGCTGATGAGATGCGCGAGTTGGTGAGTCAGTGCCAGGCGGTCACCCGGGCTGAGAGTCGGTGCCGGTAGCGCCCAAGGCCGCCGTAGTGGGGCGACGTTGATTTCGAACCACCCATCGGTACGAAGTCGCGCCTCAAGTGTTGCGGCAGATGCAGCCGCTTCTGTGCCGTGCCCACTCAGCCCCGCCCAGTTACGCGCGGACCATTTATACGTCAACATTTCGCCGTAACTCTTCAACGCTTGTGATCCCAGCATCGACGAGGCGCTGACCGCTTTGTTTGAGGGTTTGTATGCCGCGTGTCGCGGCTTGCTGTGCCAGTTCGGTGACGCTGGCATGAGCCAACAGTGATGCACCCAGTTGCTCACTCATGGGTAGTATTTGGAAGATGCCGATGCGGCCTTGGTAGCCATTGACGCAGCGGGGGCAACCGACCGGGATGCACCATGGCGCAGTCTGTGGGTCGTGGTTCGGCGCTGGCTTCTTACAGTGGGGGCAGAGTTTTCGCAACAGGCGCTGCGCGGTGACCAACCGCACAGCCGATACCACCTGTATCGCCGGTACACCCATGTGTATCAGGCGGATGAGCGCGGCAGGTGCGTCTTTGGTGTGGAGTGTGGAGAGCACTAAGTGACCGGTCTGCGCCGCCTGAATAGAGATGTGTGCCGTTAAGTCATCGCGAATTTCTCCAACCATGATGACATCGGGGTCCTGCCTCAAGAAGGCACGCAGTGCAACAGGGAAGGTTAAGCCAGCTTTTTCGTTGATCTGGAGATGCTGTACGCCTGCAATTGGCATTTCAACGGGATCCTCCACCGTGCAAATGTTGACGGATGTTTGGTTCAGACGTGCCAAGCAGCTGTAGAGCGAGATCGTTTTGCCGCAACCAGTAGGGCCCGTCATTAGAATAAGACCGTTCGGTGCATCCAAAGCACTTTCGAGGTCATGCAGTTGGGGTGGCGTGTAGCCCAGATCGCCCAAATGGTGATCCGAGGTCGTTTGACCGAGCAGCCGTATGACCAGTTTTTCACCCTCAACGGTCGGCAGGCTGCTCACACGACAATCCCAGGTGTGTGCCCTGTCTGTGGCATAGGTCAGGTGTCCGTCTTGCGGCATGCGTTGTTGCGCGATATCCATACCCGCCTGGACCTTGATATGGGCACAAAGGGCTTCACGGGCAACGTTCAACTTGCGGCAATTGGGTAACGCGGTATGTGCGACCAGCACCCCATCAATTCGAAAGCGACAGTGCACACCTGTCTCGATGGGTTCAATGTGAATGTCACTGGCGCGGTAGTGGCAGGCTCGCGCCAAGAGATGTTGCCAAATGGCTGTCGGATCGGTCAGGGGCGACTCATAGCCGCTGGCCATAAAAGGCGTTTGCATCGCCTCAGTTTGAGGCGCAGCCTTTGATGCGCCATCAGGAAAACGCGGGGGACTTTACGCTACTTGCTGAGCAGTCGCATCGCGTCTTCTAACCCCTTGAGGGTGAGCGGGAACATGCGTCCACCCATGAGTTGCTGGATGATGTCAATGCTCTGCCGGTATTGCCAAACACCTTGGGGCTCCGGATTGATCCATGCAAATTTGGTGAAGGTTTGTGTCAGGCGCTGTATCCACTCCGCACCCGGCTCCTCGTTGTTGTATTCAACGCTGCCGCCGGGCTGCAAAATTTCGTATGGACTCATGGTGGCATCCCCTACAAAAATTAATTTGTAGTCACGGTTGTATTTTCGGATGATGTCCCAGGTCGGAAACTTCTCCGCGTAACGCCTGCGGTTATTGCGCCATACATAGTCATATACGCAGTTGTGGAAGTAATAGAACTCGAGGTGTTTGAATTCGGTGCGAGCAGCTGAAAACAGCTCTTCCACGCGTTCGATATGCTCGTCCATGGTACCGCCGACGTCCATCAGTAGCAGCACTTTGACGTGGTTGTGCCGCTCAGGCACCATCTTGATATCCAGAAAGCCTGCATTGGCTGCGGTGTTCTTGATGGTGCCGTCTAGATCAAGCTCTTCCTCTAAACCTTGCCGGGCGAATTTACGCAGTCGTCGAAGTGCCACCTTGATGTTGCGCGTTCCAAGCTCTTGCGTGTCATCGTAGTCCCGGTAGGCTCGCTTTTCCCAAACCTTCACGCCACTCTTGTTGCCACCCTTACCCCCAATGCGCACGCCTTGGGTGTTGTAGCCGCCGTTGCCAAATGGCGAGGTACCGCCTGTTCCGACCCATTTGCTGCCGCCTTCGTGTCTTGCCTTTTGTTCTTCGAGCCGCTTTTTTAAGGTCTCCATCAACTCGTCGTAATCGAGCTTCGGCGCCTTGTCCTTTTGCTCGTCGGTGAGAAGTTTTTCTATTTCACGTCTGAGCCAGTCGGCTGGTATGGGCTTTGAAAAGTCAGCGATCGCATCGACGCCCTTAAAGTAGGCGCTGAAAGCTTTGTCGAATTTATCGTAGTGCTTCTCGTCCTTGACCAGAATCGCTCGGCTCAGGAAGTAAAAGTCCTCCATAGAGCAGGCCTCTGGGTTGCCCGGACCAATCACGTCTTTTTCAAACGCCTCAAGCAATGCCAAGTGCTCCTTGATAGAAACCGGGAGTTTTGCGGCTCGGAGTGCAAAGAAAAACTGCGTCAGCATGGGCTAGTGGCGGGTGGTTAGAGGCTGTGACGGGTGCTGGCGCGTAATGCAAAGTCGAGGTGCGCCCGCACGGTTGGCCATTCGTAGTCGATGATGCTGTACACGCAGGTATCGCGCAAGGTGTTGGGGGCTGAGGGGTGAGGGTTAATTTGGTGGTTTCGCAAAATACCATCCAGTTTCGCTCCCAGTCGCTCGATCGCCCGGCGGCTTCGATGATTGAAGGCGTGCGTGCGAAATTCAACGGCAATGCACGCCAGGTGCTCGAACGCATGGGCGAGCAGCAGACGTTTGCACGCGCTGTTGAGGCGGGTGCGTTGGACTGCGCGGCGGTACCAGGTGCTCCCGATTTCAACTCGGCGGTTACCGACGTCGATGTTCATGTACGTGGTCATGCCGACTGCTCTGCCGCTTAGAGGGCCGGGTTGCTTGTTGATCACGGCAAACGGGTTCATCAAGCCTTGTCGTTGCAAGGCCAGTCGCCGTTCAATCTCTACGGCCATGCCCTCAGCGTTCGGGATAGCAGTGAACCACAGGGTATGCAGGTCACCATCACGCGTCGCTTCACGCAGATCGTCTACATGATCCATCGTCAATGGTCGTAATTCGACGTGGTCGTTTTCTAGGTGGACGGGGTGGACGAAGGGGTTCATGACTGCCGCAGCGCTTAAGGTCTCAACGGTTTCGGTTGTTCATGAAAACCAATTTTTCAAACAACGTCACATCTTGTTCGTTTTTTAACAGTGCGCCCACCAGTGGGGGCAAACTGATTTTGTCATCAGCGCTTTGCAAGGCCTCAAGAGGGATGTCTTCAGCAACCAACAACTTCAGCCAATCGATCAGTTCTGAGGTGCTGGGCTTCTTTTTGATACCCGGTAGGTTGCGGATGTCATAGAAGGTTTTGAGCGCGCAGGTCAGCAAGTCTTTTTTCAGCGTTGGGAAGTGGACGTCGACGATCGCGTTCATGGTCTCCGCATCGGGGAACTTGATGTAATGGAAGAAGCAGCGGCGCAAAAATGCGTCGGGTAGCTCTTTTTCGTTGTTGGAGGTAATGAACACCAAGGGCCGGTGCTTGGCGCGAATGGTCTCTCGGGTCTCGTAGCAATAAAACTCCATGCGATCGATCTCGCGCAGCAAATCATTTGGGAACTCGATGTCTGCCTTATCGATCTCGTCAATCAGCAATACGACGGGTTGGTCCGCGGTAAATGCCTGCCAGAGGACCCCCTGAACGATGTAGTTTTCGATGTGTTTAACGCGTTCGCCACCATCGCCGAGCTGACTGTCGCGAAGACGGCTGACGGCGTCGTATTCGTAGAGGCCTTGTTGGGCCTTGGTGGTCGATTTGATGTGCCATTGCAACAACGGCATGCCCAACGACTCGGCAACTTCTTCTGCCAACATGGTCTTGCCGGTTCCCGGCTCACCTTTGACCAGTAGGGGACGGCGCAGGGTCATGGCGGCGTTGACGGCCAACATCAGGTCGGGTGTGGCGATGTACTTTTCGGTACCTTGGAATTTATTGCTCATGACACTATTTTGATGATTTTTGAGAAGGGCGAATGGGTTCTCGCTATGAGGATATGAAATTTTCGTGCTGGCAGTCTATATAATCAGTGGTTGATTTTTGATAACGTCACGTTCAGAGCAAAAACCTATGAAACAACTGTTGACCAAGATGCTGCCCCGTTTTGTCGCTATGGCGACTTTAAGTACAGCAGCAGTCATTGCCCCCCAGATGGCTGTCGCCGCCGACGGTGATGTCAAAGCGGGTGAGTCAAAAGCGGCCATGTGCATCGGTTGCCACGGTATCGTTGGATACCAAAACGTATTCCCAGAAGTCTATAAGGTTCCCCAAATCTCTGGACAGTCTGCTAAGTACATTGAGTCGGCGTTGAACGCCTACAAAAAAGGTGATCGTAAGCACCCCACCATGCGTGGCATCGCGGGTCCATTAAGCGATCAGGACATTGCTGATTTAGCTGCTTTTTACGGTTCCGCCGGTAACGGTGCTGGCGCACCAGAGACAGCGGCGCCTGCAACCGAGGTCGTCGCGGCCTTGCTGAACAAAGGCGGCTGTGTCGCTTGTCATGGCGCCAATTACAGCAAGCCACTCGACCCCAGCTACCCCAAGCTGGCTGGCCAACATGCGGATTATCTGTACGCGGCTTTGCGCGCGTACAACATCCAAGGAAACGCCGTGGTCGGTCGCAACAACGCGATCATGGGGGGTGTGACTGGCCAATACAGCAACGCGGAATTGAAGGCGATGGCTGATTACCTGGCCTCCCTCAAGGGTGATCTCTCGACTAAGCCGCAATCGCGCTTCCGTTGATTCGCCGATCCTCGCCCATAAAAAAAGCCGCTATCAGCGGCTTTTTTTATGCGTGACGGTCTCAGTCGCGGGTTGCTAGGCGTCGGACATGGTCCATGTAGGCCTCTCCGTCTGGCGGGCGCCCACTGCGTTGGCTCTCCCACACCATTCGTCCGAGACAGTCCATCACTTGGTGATGGGCCTCGTGCAAGTCGCCTAATTTGGCAGTCAGCAGCTCCACCGCTTGGCGGATACCTCGGGGCTGGTCGATCGCGCATTGCTCGCTGATCGTGAGGTGCATGGAGACGTGCAAAAAGGGATTCTCTGCTAAGCCGTCAGTGGGCTTGGCTTCCGGCGTCGCAACGGCGGCAATGGCTGCGTCTTCATCCGCGAAGACGTGGACGTATTCGGGGTGCGCATGCATCCATTGTGCTGCGAGGGTCTCAATGGCTTCCATCGGCGCCTGTTGGGTGTACTTGGCATACGCGCGGCAAAAGAAACGGCGGACATCAGCTTGGTTGGGCGAAAACATGGCTCGATGTTAGGTCAAAATGACAGCCTTCGACGATTGTGCATGCTTGCCATGCTGTTTCCCATGCCCTTTTTTGACGATGTCATTTCCGACCCGTGGTTCTACACGGTAGCGATTCCAGCCGTGCTACTCATGGGCATCAGCAAGAGTGGTTTTGGATCGGGCTTCGGCAGTTTGGCCGTTCCGGTCATGGCGTTGGCCATTTCCGTGCCCAAGGCAGCGGCGATTTTCATGCCCATTTTGTTGGTGATGGACCTCATGGGGTTGGTGGTTTTTCGACGCCATCTGGACGGTTCCCTGATGCGATTCTTGCTGCCGCTCGGATTGCTGGGTACGGTCGTCGGAACGTTGACGTTCCAATTTCTACCAACGACTGTCGTGTCGGCCCTGGTCGGCGCTTTAACATTGTTGTTTTTGTTGCAGCGTAAGCTCACCCCCAAGCTCAAAGTCGCCAAGCCCTGGCCTAAACCGGTCGGTGCTTTGCTGGCCGTTTTATCGGGTTTTACCAGTTTTGTGGCGCATGCCGGTGGTCCACCGATCAATGCCTATATCCTGGGGATGCGTATGCAGCCCATCAACTTTGCAGCGACGCTGGCTGTTTTTTTCTTCGTGATAAACCTGAGTAAGTGGGTGCCGTATGGCTATCTCGGTTTGTTAAATTGGCAGAACTTTCAAACATCGCTATTGTTGATGCCGCTCGCGCCCATTGGGGTGTGGATTGGGGTAACCATTGCAAAACGAATCCAGATGGATTTGTTTTACAAATTGGTTGAGGTTGGCATGCTGCTGACTGGTTTAAAACTCGTCAGCGATTGGTTGCTGAAGTAACACAGGGAGGGTGCACATGCGGGAATTTGAGAGCTCCGCTGAGCTGGTGCCATTGATTGGCACCGAGGTGGCCGTGAGCGAGTGGGTAACCATCGATCAACGTGTGATCGATCTATTCGCAGACGCCACAGATGACCACCAATGGATTCATGTCGACCCAGCCCGTGCTGCAGACAGCCCTTTTGGGAGCACCGTAGCGCATGGGTTTTTGACTCTTTCGTTGTTGCCCAAATTTTTAGCGGCGTCTGTGCGATTCAAGCGCAGTGTGATGGGCCTGAATTACGGCCTCAATAAAGTGCGCTTCACAGCGCCGGTGCCAGTCGACAGTCGGTTACGCGCGCGGTTTCATCTAATTGACGCGGTGCCCATCGATTCAAATGGCATGCAAATCACCTGGCAGATGACTGTTGAGCGGGCGGGTTCGCCGAAGCCGGTTTGCATCGCCGAATCGGTTGTTCGCGACTACACCGGGTAGGCGTCAGCCGAACCCATTCTGCCGCCACGCTTCGTAGCCCATGATGGCAACTGCGTTTGACAGATTTAAACTCCGTTGCCCGTCTTTCATCGGGAGTCGCATCCAGTTTTCAAACGGAATTTGAGTGCGAATGTGCTCAGGCAGCCCCTTTGTTTCTGAGCCGAACACCAGATAGCTGCCGGGCCTGAAGGGCGTGTCATAGGGACTGCGTTGTCCTTTGGTCGTTAATGCGAAACAGGCACTCGCTTGGACTTCTTCAGCGACTAAAAAAGCTTCCCAGCTCGCATGGCGTTTGACGCGTGCGGCTTCGTGGTAATCGAGACCCGCGCGGCGCAGTTGTTTATCGTCCATCGAAAACGCGAGTGGTTCAACCAGATGTAATTGCCAGCCGGTGTTTGCGCAAAGGCGAATCACGTTGCCTGTATTGGGAGGGATTTCAGGATGAACGAGAACGATGTTAAACATGGCTTATGAGGGCAACAACAAGAACAATGCC
This sequence comes from Burkholderiaceae bacterium, assembly GCA_049448275.1. Taxonomy (GTDB): domain Bacteria; phylum Pseudomonadota; class Gammaproteobacteria; order Burkholderiales; family Burkholderiaceae_C; genus RS62. Next base: position 14,324 of record JBMTSM010000003.1, on the reverse strand, counting down.
CGCGTATCTTAGCCGTCTGGCTTGGGCGTACGTGCCAGTACGACCGTGTTGACGCTTGCAGCACCGGCGCGCAGCAAAACATCCGTTACGGCGGAGAGCGTGGCGCCCGTGGTACTGACATCATCGATCAGAGCCAAGTGCCGCCCCTCGATACCATGTATTGCCGACGCGTTAACCATGAATGTGCCCGACAAATTATCGGCTCGCGCGTGCAAGCCCAGAGCTTTCTGGGCCTTGTTCGTGCCCAGTCTGCTCAACGCATGACGGATTTCTGGTGGCGGTAGACGGAGCTGGTGGCGAAGTTGTGTGATGAGGTCAGCGGTTTGATGAAAACCCCGACCGCCCAATGCGCGGTCGCTGAGGGGGACACCAACCCAAGCGTCTGCGTTGCGAAGTAGGCGGGAGACGACCGGGTTGCTGTGCATCAATGCGGCGAACCCGTGCCCCAAACCCACGTCGCCCTGTGATTTATAGGCGTTGATTAACCCAGACCAAGGGAATGCATAGTCCACGGCAGCGGCACCTAATGACCAATTCGGAGGGGACTGGCTGCAGGCTGCACACCGCTGGATACCGGGTGCGGTACGCAAGCTGCATTGGATGCAACGGGCGGCGGCTTGGGTGAATGCGACTTCGCAGGGGCCACACCATGCCCGGTCAACGCGCCCACGCCGCAGCCAAACCGGGGTGGAATGCCACTGTTCGCAGATGCGGCATTGGTTGGGAATGTGGAGAGGCATGGATCGGACTCAATATACTCGGGGCCCCAGCAGTGCTTTTGACAGACTTACCCTTACGTTTTTCCCCGCTCTCCGCACACCTTTCAACATGACCTCCCATTTGGTTCCCACTCTTGACCCACAGGCCGCGACCCGACTGCTCCGCCGGTCTAGGCCAAGCACGCGATCGAGTTGGTTGTGCGAGGAAATTGCGCAACGCATGCTGAGTCGTTTGGATTGGATGAACCAACTACCTGCTCGTTGGCTGCATTGGGAACCCGTTTGGGGTGGGCTGGCCGCGCACCAGCATTTGTTGAAAAAGTTGCCCAAAGCCCGCGCTTGGGTGGGCAGCAGCAGCGGTGCTGACTTAACACGCACGCAAGCAATTGGACGACCAAGCTGGGCCTTTTGGCGTGGCGGAACGCCTGTTTGGAGCGCTGAGTCGGGGACGGTCGACATGCTTTGGGCCAACCAGTCTCTGCATCTGCAAGCAGATCCGATGGCGACGTTACAGAAATGGAAGCAGGCATTGAGTGCCCAGGGTTACGTCTTGTTCTCATCGCTGGGGCCTGACACGCTGAAGGAATTACGGGCGGTTTATGCCAGGCAGGGATGGCCTGATGCGATGCACGCCTACACAGACATGCACGACTGGGGTGATATGTTGGTTGAGGCCGGCTTTGCCGAGCCGGTCATGGACATGGAAACGCTCACCTTGACCTACGCGAGCGCAGAACGCTTGATTGCCGATCTGCGTGATTACGGTGGCAACGCGGCGCGCATGCGGTTCCAGGGGCTGCGTGGCAAGCGCTGGCGCGCCCATTTAATCGATGCGATTGAGGCCGACATGCCGCGCACGCAAGATGGGCAATTACAAGTGACCGTGGAGGTGATTTATGGCCATGCGATCAAACCCGAATTGAAGGTACCAATGCGAGGCACCACACACGTGGCTTTGACAGATATGCAAGCCATGCTTGGACAAACGCCGAAAACGTCAGAATAGCGTCAGGTTGTCCAACTGTTGCTATGTGACGATGTCTGTTTTGACCAGAAAATAAGGGTTTTCTCGCGGTCTCAGAGCTGTTTATTGGTGTGACCGCGCTACAATCATGTGTTGTTCGAGACGCTCCCTGCGTTCTGGTTTGACCAGACTGTAGGGTTGGGTTTTGCGAAGGTTTAAACGATGGTTATCCATTTTTGATTGAGACTTTGCAGTTCTATGGCATCCGTACCAGAGACCTCTTTGCGATTTGGGCAAACAACGGATAACGCTTTGGTGTGGTCGTTCCGAAAGAATTGCGCGATTCGTCCGGGGCAACTAATCGGCGTATTCGCTGGCCTAAGCGTCGCATCATTGAGCGTGGCGATGGCGTTTTGGTTTCAAGGTGCGACTTACGTGTTGCCCTTCGCCTGCCTAGAGGTCGCTGTATTGGCGATTGCGTTTGTTCTCTATGCACGGCATGCGACCGACGGTGAGACGGCAAAGTTGGATCAAAACTGGTTGGTCATTGAGCAGGAAATTGCTGGTAAGCGGCTGGAAAACCGCTTTCCCCGCGCATCGGTTCGGATTGAGCCCTTGGCGGATAGCGATAACCTGATCGAGGTCAGTGCGCGGGGTGATCGGTTGGAGTTCGGCCGTCACTTGCGAGCGGAATGGCGACCCTTGGTCGCCAAGGAAATGCGGTTTGCCGTGAGGGGCGTTTGTTAAACAACGCTTTGCGTTGGATTGGCGACAGTGTGTTTTGGTTTGATTAGAACTTGATATATCATTCAAGACTTATATTAGAGGCGTAACAAGAAGTGAGTACGACTATGACATTGGGCAACGTCCCTAGCAGCCGCCTGGCGGCCATCCAATCTGGTTTACTGAAAGCCTTGATGGGCTTGGCTGGTTTGACATCAGGCGCAGCGTTCGCAACAGGCGACTTGCCCGGCGGTCCCGCAGTGAATCAGTTGAATATGCATCCTCCGGTTACCGCAATTGCTGTGGAACAAAACTGGCTGCACTGGTTCATGTTGATTTTGTGTACCGTCATTTTTGTGGTCGTTTTTGGCGTGATGTTCTACTCGATCTGGAAGCATCGCCGTTCGGTGGGTCACCAGGCACAGGAACTACCCGAACCCATCTGGGTTGAATTGGGATGGACGATTGTCCCCTTCCTTATCGTGATTGGTATGGCCTTGCCTGCCACGAAGGTGTTGGTCGCGCAAAAAGACACCACGAATGCCGAAGTGACCATCAAAGCCACCGGTATGCAGTGGCAGTGGGGCTACGATTACATCAAGGGTGAGGGCGAGGGCATTGGCTTTATCTCACGCTTGGATCCTTCGCACCGTGTCATGTCAAATGCGGGCACCGGCCCCAAGCCTGATGACTACCTCCTCAAAGTGGATAACCCTCTGGTTGTGCCAGTCGGACAGAAAATTCGCCTGATCACGACTGCCAACGACGTGATTCACTCATGGATGATTCCGGCGTTTGGTGTGAAACAAGACGCGATCCCCGGATTCGTGCGTGATACCTGGTTCCGTGCTGAAAAAGAAGGCATGTACTACGGTCAGTGTGTCGAGTTGTGCGGCAAAGAGCACGCCTACATGCCCATTAACGTGAAAGTTGTGAGCGCTGCCGAGTACACCGCGTGGGTCAACGAACAACAGAAAATCATGGCCGCCAAAGCGGATGATCCTTCAAAAGTGTGGGAGCTGACTGCGTTGGTTGAGCGTGGTGCGACGGTTTACGCCGCTAACTGCGCCGCTTGCCACCAAGCCAGCGGCAAGGGAGCAGGTCCGATCAAGGCGTTGGATGGCTCTGCGATCGTGTTGAATAAAGATCATAAAGAGGTCATCAGCAGCTTGCTAAATGGCCGTGCCAACGGTGCGATGCCCGCATGGAAGTCACTCAGTGACACCGAAATTGCTGCCGTCATTACCTACGCGAAGAACAGCTGGTCAAACCAGTCTGGCGATTTGGTGCAGCCTGCTGCCGTGCAAGCCGCCCGCAATAACTGATTCAAGTAATTAAATTTCTGTAAAAGAAGGACGAAACCATGAGCGCCGTACTTGACCATCATGATGATCATGCCCATGACGATCACCACGCCCCCACGGGCTGGCGTCGTTGGGTCTTTGCAACTAACCACAAAGATATTGGTACGCTGTATCTGCTCTTCAGTTTCACGATGTTGATCATTGGTGGTGTCTTGGCGATGGGTATCCGCGCTGAGCTGTACCAGCCAGGTCTGCAACTGATTAACCCAGAGCTGTTCAACCAATTGACGACCATGCATGGTCTGATCATGGTGTTTGGCGCCATCATGCCGGGCTTCGTTGGTTTCGCAAACTGGATGATTCCGCTGCAAATTGGTGCCAGCGATATGGCGTTTGCCCGCATGAACAACTTCAGCTTCTGGCTGATGATCCCAGCGGGCTTGATGTTGGCTGGCTCATTCTTCATGCCTGGTGGTGCACCGGCCGCTGGCTGGACCCTTTACGCGCCCCTGACCTTGCAGATGGGTCCATCCATGGATGCGGGTATTTTTGCGATGCACATCTTGGGTGCGTCGTCGATCATGGGCTCCATCAACATCATCGTCACCATCCTGAACATGCGCGCTCCCGGCATGACGCTGATGAAGATGCCCATGTTCTGCTGGACCTGGTTGATCACAGCTTACCTGTTGATCGCTGTGATGCCTGTGTTGGCCGGCGCCATCACCATGACGCTGACTGATCGCCACTTCGGCACCAGCTTCTTCAATCCCGCCGGCGGTGGTGACCCTGTGATGTACCAGCATATTTTCTGGTTCTTCGGTCACCCTGAGGTGTACATCATGATTTTGCCGGCGTTCGGCATCATCAGCCAAATCGTTCCTGCGTTCGCACGCAAGAAGCTCTTCGGTTACGCCTCGATGGTGTACGCAACGGGCTCGATTGCGATCTTGTCATTCGTTGTGTGGGCACACCACATGTTTACCACCGGTATGCCGGTGACCGGTCAGCTCTTCTTCATGTATTCGACCATGTTGATTGCTGTCCCAACTGGCGTGAAGATCTTCAACTGGATCGCGACCATGTGGAAAGGGTCAATGACCTTTGAAACCCCCATGTTGTTCGCCGTTGGATTCATCTTTGTGTTCACTTTGGGTGGATTCACAGGCTTGATCCTGTCCATGGCGCCAATCGATACACAGTTGCAAGACACCTACTACGTGGTCGCTCACTTCCACTACGTGTTGGTGGCAGGTTCTTTGTATGCCATGTTTGCAGGTTACTACTACTGGGTGCCCAAGTGGACGGGTGTGATGTACAACGAAACGCGCGGCAAGATCCATTTCTGGTGGTCATTGATTGCGTTCAACGTGACCTTCTTCCCCATGCACTTTTTGGGACTAGCCGGTATGCCACGCCGTTATGCGGATTACCCCATGCAGTTCGCGGACTTCAACTTGATCGCGTCACTGGGTGGTTTCGCCTTTGGCTTGGCTCAGGTTTATTTCTTCTTCTTCGTGGTGTTGCCAACCATGCAAGGCAAAGGTGAAAAGGCCTCTCAGAAACCATGGGATGGTGCCGAAGGTTTGGAATGGGAAGTCCCATCGCCAGCGCCCTTCCACACATTTGAGAATCCGCCTAAGCTGAATGCTGAGGCGAACAAGATTGTTGCCTGATTACGTTCGTGTAGAACTTGCCATGTCCTCTGATCAAAAGCGTTCCAATCGTCGGCTGGGAGTGATCCTTGCCAGTATTGCCGTCACTTTTTTTCTCGGGTTCATGGCAAAGATCATCCTTTTAGGAGGCTAAGTCGGTGCCTCAACGCTCGAACAACCGCACGATGGTCGGCAAGCTGGCCGTCATTGCGGTGGGTATGTTTGCTTTCGGCTACGGTTTAGTGCCTCTGTATAAGGCGATTTGTGATGTCACTGGTATCAACATACTTGCCCTTACCGAGTTGACCGTACCAGGCAACCAGTCGCGTGCAGCCAAGAACACACAGGTAGATACGTCGCGTACGATCACGGTCGAGTTCGATACCAACACCCGTGGACTGTGGAAGTTCCACCCCGGGGTGAAGAGCATGCAGGTGCATCCAGGCGAGATGGCAACGGTGGTGTACGAATTTGAAAACAGCCAGCCGCGAACGATGGCCGCTCAAGCGATTCCCAGCTACGCGCCTAAAGTTTCTGCCAGCTACTTCAACAAGCTGGAGTGTTTCTGTTTTAACCAGTACACGCTGGCACCGGCAGAGCGTAAAGAGTGGCCAGTGGTGTTTGTGATCGACCCAAAAATTCCAAAGGATGTGACCACCATCACGTTGTCGTATACCTTCTTTGAGGTCGGTGGTCGAACGCCCGAAGCGCCTACCGCGGCACTTGGTGCGCAGACCGATCCGCTGCAAATACGGACGACGGCGTTATGAGTGAAGCCAAGGGCGTAGCCCTGCACAAACGGAAGGGCTCTTTACTGGGTACGGTGAAAGCCGTATTGTGGGCATTTTTGGGGGTTCGGCGACAAGCCGATTACCAGGCAGATGTGAAAAATTTAAATCCGCTGCATATTGCAGCGGTCGGTATCGCGGCAACATTCGTGTTTGTTGTGGGGCTGATGTTGTTGGTGGAGTGGGTTGTTGCAACCGCCTGATGTGGGCAGTTGATGAACATATTTGCCTCACCTAGAAAATTGTGTGTGTTTAAGCTTTAACATAACTGGCTAGTCAAACGCAGCGTTAGACAAGTCAAGAAAATTCAGAAAGAGCAGGAGTTAGTCATGTCCGCAGCCTCCCACGGTGGAACGCCGTACTACTACGTCCCGGGACCATCTAGTCATCCCGTGATGGCCTCAATCGGGCTATTTTTCGTCATCCTTGGTGCAGGGCAGTGGATCAATGGTCATGGCTGGGGTGCGTATTCGCTGATGCTGGGTTTGGTCTGGTGGTTAGCGGTGTTGTATTTCTGGTTCCGTGACGCGATCAACGAAAGCGAAAGTGGCCAATACGGCCACAAGATCGATCTGTCATACCGCTGGAGTATGAGCTGGTTCATCTTCTCCGAAGTGATGTTTTTCGGCGCCTTCTTCACCGCGTTATGGTGGGCACGCATGCACTCGGTGCCAGCTTTAGGCAACATTGAGAACGCTTTGTTGTGGCCTGATTTCCAAGCGGTTTGGCCTACCACCGCAGTTGGTGCCACTGCGGCGCCCGGCGGGCTGGTCGAGCCGTTCAGTACGGTCGGCCCCTTCTGGCTCCCGACGATCAACACGGCGTTGTTGTTGACGTCTGGTGTTACCTTGACCATCGCGCACCACGCGCTTCAAGCCGGTGATCGTACCAAGACGATCAGCTTCATGTGGTTCACGGTGGTGTTGGGCCTGATTTTCTTGGGCGTCCAAGGTTACGAATACGCGCATCTTTACAACGACCTTAACCTGAAGCTCACATCAGGTGTTTACGGTTCGACGTTTTATATGTTGACTGGCTTCCATGGCTTCCACGTTTTCGTGGGCATGCTGATGCTGTTGTTCATCACCTTGCGCTTACAGAAAGGCCATTTCACCAAAGACCGTCATTTCGGCTTTGAGGGTGCCGCTTGGTATTGGCACTTCGTGGACGTGGTGTGGCTGGGTCTCTACATCCTGGTTTACTGGTTGTAATGCATCGCCAAACAATCGAAAAAGGCGCCCTAGGCGCCTTTTTAATTTCTGCCGATGGCTTTTATTGTCCGTTTGCAATGCCGGTGGGTTGGATCCAATCCATCCAGTAGCTGATTAAAACGAATATGAAAAGCAGAACTGAAAAACCGACACGAAAGGCGAGCGCCCTTGCCATGTTGCCTTTGGGTTTATCGACGCCATCAATTGGATTGCCATGTTCGTCAGTCGGCGGTGTCGCAGCGCTTGGGCGCATCATGATGATCAATGCCACGACTAAGCTGGCAATGATGGCAAGAAAAGCGAGGGCAATAATCCAAGTCATGCCCTCGATTATCGGTCCACAGGCGGCTAATGTCGCGCTAGATACGATGAAATAATTGCGGATTTTTCCCCATGCCACGTCGTCAATCATTCTGGATCATCTCGGTCGCTGCCGCTTCGCTGGTTGCAGTGGGTGTGCGATTGGGTTTTTGGCAGCTCGATAGGGCTGCGCAGAAGATTGCTTACGCTGAGGCAGTCGCGGACCAAGCGGCGCAGCCAGCCCTGGATAACCAAGGCGTTCGCGCTCTTCAGCACGCGCAAATGGATGCCACCCATCGCCCCGTTCGCCTCACTGGCCAATGGTTGGCACGACACACTGTCTATTTGGATAACCGCCAGATGGGTGGCAAGGTGGGGTATTACGTCATCGCACCTTTGCAGCTGACAGGGCTTGATGGTCAGCCGAGCAACCAGGTGATTGCCGTTCAACGCGGTTGGGCGCCCCGCGACTTCTTGAATCGAGAGCGGCTCCCACCAGTTACAACCCCCGCCGGGTTGGTGGAGTTGACAGGCCGCTTAGCCCCGCCACCATCACAGCTATACAGTTGGGCAGAAGCGGAAACTGGTCCCGTAAGGCAAAATTTAAATTGGGATCGTTATCGTGAGGAAATTGGCCTCACCCTACAGCCATATAGCGTGATGGAACTGGGTGAGCCCAGCGACGGTTTGCGCCGTGAATGGCCTCAAGTCGATGCGAAGATTCACACCCACTATGGTTATGCGGCGCAATGGTTTGCGTTGTCATTACTCATCGCGGGACTCTACATTTGGTTTCAATGGATTGCGCCTTACCGTGTCAAAAAATAATCAATCGCCTCAGCCCAACGAACTGGATCAGCCGCTCGCGATGACAGTCTTCGATATGACACCAGCGCCTGACACCGAGCGGCGTGTCCGCAATGGTCGCCTCAAGATGATTTTGGTGTTGCTCATCTGCGCAGCGCCGGTAATTGCCTCTTACCTCACGTACTACGTCTTTCGGCCAGAGGGGCGCCGTAACTATGGTGAGTTGATTGACCCCCAGCAACCGCTGCCAGCGGTTACCGTGCTGCGTGCCGATGGCACCGCCGTCGAATTGCCCAGCCTGAAAGACCAGTGGTTGTTGGTCAGCGTCGCGCCATCAAATTGCCCAGCTGTCTGTGAGCAAAACCTTTATTTGCAAAGGCAACTGCGCGAGTCGATGGGGCGCGAAAAGATGCGCGTCGATTGGGTTTGGTTGCGCACTGACGAAGAGCCAATTCCCGAACGCCTGGCGCCAGCACTCACCGAGGCCACTGTTTTGGCTATGAATGCCAACGAGTTAAAGGCATGGCTCAAACCTGCGCCGGGTCAGGGCATTGAGGATCATTTGTATGTGGTCGACCCCTTGGGTAACTGGATGATGCGGTTTCCCGCAACGCTCGACGCCAAAAAGGCCCGTAAAGATCTTGAGCACCTGTTGAAGGCCTCATCCTCCTGGGACCGAGAGGGGCGCGAGCGGTGAACGCGGAAGTCGATCTCTATAACCTCTCACCCCTCGCACACTTGCTGATCGTTGGTGCGATGTTTGCCGCTGTGCCTTTAGCGTGGGTCTGGTGGCGGGTGCGCGTGGGTGCTCAAAACGGCCATCGCAACGTGATGCCGCTGCTGCTGACTATCACGCTTTTCCTGACTGTTGATTTGATTTTGTTTGGTGCGTTCACGCGACTCACCGATTCAGGCTTGGGTTGCCCCGATTGGCCTGGCTGCTACGGCGCCGCGACCCCTATTGGCGCCGCCCAGCACATCGATGCCGCGCAGGCCGCTATGCCCAGCGGCCCTGTGACAACGGGCAAAGCGTGGATTGAGATGGTGCACCGTTACCTCGCATCAGGCGTTGGTGCGTTGATTTTGGTCTTGTGCGTCATGGCCTGGCGCCAAAAGCAAGCGCGTTTCCTCAGTACCATTGCATTGATTTGGGTGTGTATTCAGGGGGCGTTTGGCGCGCTTACGGTCACCATGAAGTTGTTTCCAGCAATTGTCACGATGCATCTGCTGGGCGCCATGATTCTGTTGGCTTTGTTGCGCACGATGCATGTTCAACTGGTTGACCAGACAAGCAACCGCGCGAGCGTATCCATGCCGCCAGGCCTTTGGTTACCCGCTGTCGTACTTCTGGCTTTGATTTGGTTACAAATGGCATTGGGTGCTTGGGTCAGCACCAACTATGCGGTGCTCGCGTGCCAAGACTTTCCCACTTGCCAAGGCGTCTGGTGGCCACGCATGAATTTTTCAGCTGGGTTTGAAATATGGCGGCCATTAGGACAAGATGGTCTCGGTGGCGCGATTCCTTTTGAGGCACTGACGGCCATTCACTACACCCACCGGTTGGTGGCCTACATCGTGTTGGCTCTTGCTGTTTGGCTGGGTTGGCGCTGGCGTCAGCACGCGTCACTGCGTGTTGCCGGGTTGTTGTTGTGGATTTTGTCCGGGTGGCAATTCGTAACAGGTGTATCAAACGTTGTATTCGATTGGCCTTTGCTCGCAGCCGTCAGCCATACGGGTGGAGCTGCGGGGTTTGTATTGGTATTAACAGGTGTCTTGGTGCGGTTCAGCCGGTCAGGTGCCGCGTCAGCGGTGAAGGTGCAAGGATCATGACGACAAATTCAGTGACCGGCACCAGCGTGATGCCGATTTGGCGGCAGTTTTATGCGCTGATGAAGCCGCGTGTCATTCAGTTAATCGTGTTCTGTGCACTGATCGGTATGGTGCTGGCGGTGCCGGGCGTACCCGCACCCAGTGCCCTCTGGCAGATGTTGGTTGCCTGTGTGGGTATATGGCTGGTGTCTGGCGCTGCGGCCGCCTTCAATTGTGTCGTCGAAAGCCATATCGATGCCAAGATGCGTCGCACCAGTTGGCGACCCACTGCGAAAGGCCAGTTGAGTAACCAGCAAACCCTTACCTTTTCTGCTGCGTTGTGCGCGCTGGGCTCTTGGATTTTGTATGTTTGGGTCAACCCCTTAACCATGTGGCTCACATTCGCTACCTTCGTGGGGTATGCCGTGATCTACACCGTGGTTTTGAAGCCGCTGACGCCGCAAAATATTGTGATCGGTGGCGCGTCTGGCGCCATGCCCCCGGTATTGGGATGGGCGGCAATGACCGGTACCGTTGGTCATGAAGCGCTGATTCTTTTCCTCATCATTTTTTTGTGGACACCCCCCCACTTTTGGGCGTTGGCTTTGTACCGCGTAGAGGATTATCGCAAGAGCGGGTTACCGATGTTGCCAGTCACCCATGGTTCGGAATTCACACGACTACAAATTTTGCTCTACACCCTGGTGCTGGGTGCGGCATGTTTACTGCCATTTATGGTGGGCATGAGTGGGTGGCTCTACCTGGTGGCAGCGGTTGCGCTATCGATTGGTTTCACGGGATACGCCGTGGCCTTGATGCGGAATTACTCGGACGCGCTGGCGCGCAAAACGTTCCGATTTTCGCTGTTACACCTCTCAGTCCTATTCGCAGCCCTTTTAGTTGACCATTACGTGAGTGTAATTTGATGCAAAAAATTGTCTCCCTCGCCAATCGTGGCGCCGCTGCGATTCGCCTTTTAGCTGCTGGGGTTGCCATAGCCAGTACGCTGTGGCTCACTGCCTGCGCGGAGGATGTACCTCCGTTCGTTGGTATTGACATCACGGGAGCCAACTATGCGCAAGACTTCGCGCTGACGGATCACAATGGTCAGCGCCGTACCTTGGCGGATTTCAAGGGTAAGGCTGTAGTGATCTTTTTTGGCTACACCCAATGCCCAGATGTGTGTCCCACCTCAATGTCTGAAATGGCCGAGGCAAAGGCGTTGCTGGGCCCATTAGGTGACCGTTTCCAAGGTTTGTTTTTGACCGTCGATCCCGAGCGGGATACCCCCGAGGTGATGGCCGCATATGTTAGCCATTTCGACCCCACGTTTTTGGCGCTTTACGCAGACCCGGGTGAATTGAAACAAGTTGCAGCTGATTTCAAGGTTTACTACAAGCGTGTGGAGGGGCCAACGCCCACCAGCTACACCATGGACCACTCAGCCGGCAGCTATGTGTACGACGCCGAAGGGCAACTGCGGCTCTACCACCGCTACAACACGGGCGCGGCTGGCTTGGCCTCCGATATCAAGCGGCTGCTGACGGAGAACTAGCGTCACGCGCCGCTTGAAGATCCGGGGTGGTTAGGCAGTCGTTTTGTCAGCAGCGCTGGTAAAGGAATCGGCAAAAAACGCATCTGCAGGCAGCCCGCGCTGGGCGACGAAGTCCCGTTGGGCAGATTCCACCACAACCGGTGCGCCGCAGACGTAGGCCTCCATGCCTGACAAGTCGGCGAAATCATCCAAAACGGCTTGATGCACAAAGCCAGTTCGGCCCGTCCATTGATCCGCCACCTCTGCATCGGAGATAACGGGAACGTAGGTCACGTTTGGCATTGCGGCAGCTGTGGCTACCATCCAGTCGTGGAGATACAGGTCGCTGGGGCGGCGCCCCCCCCAGTAAACAGTCACCGCTCGGGAGGAGCCGGTAAAGCTAAGGTGCTCCAACAGGGCTTTGATGGGCGCGAACCCGGTACCGGATGCCACGAAAACCATGGGCTTTTCGGATTGTTCGCGCAGGTAGAAGCTGCCGTAGGGGCCTTCGATACGCAGAATGTCCCGCTCTTTCATTGTGCTGAAAACGGCATCTGTGAACTTCCCGCCGGGCATGTGCCGGATGTGCAGTTCCATACCCGGCAAATCTGCCTGTGTGTGCGGCGCATTCGCCATCGAATAGCTGCGGCGATCGCCGTCGCGCAGCAGAAACTCGACATACTGCCCAGCAAAGTACTGGAATGGTTCGGTCGCGGGTAGTTGCAGGCGGAGGATGGCGACATCCGACGTGGGCTTGGTCAACTGGGAGACCCGAACGGGCATTTTTTTGATGGCAGGGACGCCGGCTGCCGTGACCTGTCGTGACTCGAGCACCACATCACTGGTCGGCTTTGCACAGCAGGCCAAGATGAATCCCGCTTGTGCCTCTTCCTCACTCAGCGCCTTGGCTTGATGAGGACCGTGAACCACCTCGCCGCTGATTTTTTTACACTTGCAAGAGCCGCAAGCACCGTCTTTGCAACCATAGGGCATACCGATGCCTTGGCGGATGGCGGCGGCCAAGATGGACTCCTCGGCATCAGTGGTGAAGGAGCGTTGGCTGGGTTCGATATGGATGTTGAATGTCATACGGGTGATGGCGCAGTTAGCGTATAACGTTGTATTGTCGCAAAAATTGAAAGTAACCAAGTTATGCCTGGATTAGGCGCACTACCCGCACGATTTCGCCGGCCTCGCCTCTTGATCATCGGTTGTGGCGACGTGGGGCAGCGCGTGGTTAAGCAGTTGCCGCTGCGGGGCTGTCAGCCGGCTTGGGCTGTGACGGCGCTGACCTCTAGCCAGCACCGAATGGCAGATCTCCGGCGCATGGGTATTCGACCGATTTATGGTGACCTCGACACCAGCGAGTCCGTTCGCAGGCTGTCAGGTGTGGCTACCCATGTTTTGCATTTGGCACCACCTGCAACGACGCAGACGATTGACAAACGTACCCGCGACTTGTTGAGATCGTTGCGTCGGCGCGGAGAGATCAGGCAGTTAGTCTATGGCTCTACGACAGGCGTATACGGTGATTGTGACGGGCAATGGGTGAGCGAAATTCGCCCTGTTAATCCGCAGACGGACCGTGCGCGTCGTCGTGTGGACGCAGAGCAGGCGGTCATGCGGTTGGGCAGAAAGATCGCGATGCCGTGCACCGTATTGCGCATACCCGGTATCTACGCCCCTGATCGCGAAAACGGCACGCCACGCGGGCGGCTGATGCGCGGGACACCCATTCCGGATGAGGCACATGATGTCTACACCAACCACATCCACGCAGATGACCTGGCCCGGGCGTGTCGACTGGCGTTACGAGGTCGCGCGCCTTACCAGACGGTCAATGTGAACGATGATTCCCGCATGCGCATGGGGGAGTACATGTGTTTCGCTGCCGAACTGTATGGTATTGCGCTGCCGCCGCGCTTGCCGTTGCAATCGCTAGCGAACGAACTCACACCAATGGCATTGAGTTTCTTAAAGGAATCGCGTCAGGTTGATAACCAGCGGATGAAGTTACGGTTGGGCTTGCAGTTGCGATACCCAACCGTACGCGAAGGCCTTAGGCAAATACCCCAGCCGTTGCCTGCATCTGATCGCTGACACGGCCCAAGTGATGCAGGGTGTCGCCGCACTGCATCTCCATTTGTGTCAAACGCTTGAAGTAGTGGCTGATTGCAACTTCATCTGTCACACCGATACCGCCGTGTAACTGAATACACGCTTGTCCCACCAGCCTCATGCTTTGACCCAACTGGACTTTGGCTCTCGCCATTGCCTGGTCTCGCTCTTCTGGTGCAGCGTTCAGTTTGAGTGTCGCGTAGTAACTCATTGAACGCGCTAATTCCAGCGCCATCTTGACGTCAGCGACGCGGTGACGCAGCGCTTGGAAGCTCGCAATCGTTTTGCCAAATTGTTGACGGGTGTTCATGTAGTCCACCGTGATCGCCAACATCCGCTCCATGATGCCGACCCCTTCTGCGCACAGCCATGCGATACCCATGGCTTCTGCG
>JBMTSM010000002.1:0-30854 GCA_049448275.1 Burkholderiaceae bacterium | reverse complement strand
GCGTTTTGCAACACCCGGGTGCAATGCAACGACTTGGTGCAAATTCTGCGTGCGCATGGCTTCTCTGCCCTGACACTACACGGCGACCTCGATCAGCGCGATCGCGATCAAGTACTGATTCAATTTGCCAACCACAGTTGTTCGGTTTTAGTGGCCACCGATGTGGCGGCACGCGGTTTGGATATTGCCGATCTCGCCGCCGTTATCAATGTCGACACCACGCCTGACCCGCAGGTCTACACCCATCGCATTGGTCGTACCGGTCGCGCAGGCGCGACGGGCTTGGCTTTGAGTCTGGTCACCATGCCCGAGATGAGTCGCGTGGCACGCATCGAAGAGGCCACCAATCGCCCAGCGCGTTGGGCGGATTTGTCAACGCTTCAAGCTACGGGCAGCGCTTTAAAGGCGCCAATGCGCACCTTGCAAATCGCGGGCGGACGAAAAGAGAAAATCCGCGCGGGCGATATTTTGGGCGCCCTAACCGGCGAGGCGGGATTTGATAAATCCGAGGTCGGCAAGATCAGCTTAGGCGAATTTTCAAGCTACGTCGCAGTTGCCGCGCCCATTGCCCAGCGGGCGTGTGATGCCCTCAACGCGGGCCGCGTGAAAGGCAAGCGCGTGAAAGTGCGCTTGCTCGATAACTGATCTCAGGCGGCAGGCCAGTCAAACATCAACCCCAGGTTTTGCACCGCCGCGCCGCTGGCGCCTTTACCCAGGTTGTCTAAGCGGGCCACCAGCAGGCTGTGGCCATACGCGTCGTTGCCGAACACGTGGATCTCTAGGTCGTTGGTATCGGCCAGCGCCAATGCATCTAGCTTGCCGGTGTCGGCGGCATCCTCGTGCCTGACGACCCGCACAAAGCGACTGTTCCCGTAGTGCGCCTCGAACACCCCAGCCAAGCGGGCCTTGTCGGTACCCGCAGCCAATTGGTCACGGTGCAAGGGCAATTGCACCAACATACCTTGTGCAAAATTGCCCACGCTGGGGACGAACAAGGGGCGCGTTTGCAAACCTGTCCACTGCATGATCTCGGGGATGTGCTTGTGGCTGAGCCCCAACGCATAAAGCTCATACGCGGGCGCAGTGTTGGCTTCATACGCCTCAATCATGGTGCGACCGCCGCCACTGTAGCCGCTCACGCTGGGCAAGCAGACCGGTGTTGTTGCCGGCAATACACCAGCATCAATCAGGGGGCGCAGCAGGGCGATGGCGCCCGTGGCGTAGCAACCCGGGTTGGCCACACGTTCCGCCTGCTGGATGGCAGCGGCTTGCGACGCACACAACTCGGGGAAGCCGTAAACCCAACCGGGGGCGACGCGATGCGCCGTCGAGGCATCCACAATTCGCGGTGCTTTTTGACTCGCCGCTTTCAGCTCGTCCACCAACGCGACCGTCTCGCGGGCGGCATCATCGTGCAGGCACAGCACCACCGCATCGGCCTGCGTCAACAGGGCACGTTTGGCAGACACGTCTTTGCGCAAAGCGGGGTCGATTTGCAGCAACTGAACGTGCGGCATCGTCGCCAGACGCTCGCGAATCTGAAGTCCGGTGGTGCCGGCTTCGCCGTCGATAAAAATATTAGTCATTGCTGATATTCGGGGGTTGTGGCCCGATTCGCCGTCAGTTTGGTGAAAAATTTCTGCACTGCAACATGATACAGTCTACGGTTGGTAATTTCCTCTGACTGGCCTAGCAGGGTTGCCCCCGTTTTTGCCATAAAAGGGAAGTGATTTGTCCCCACTTTGAGAGCCCTGACATGAAGATCCACGAGTACCAAGGCAAAGAAATCCTGCGCCAATTCGAGGTGCCAGTTCCCCGCGGCATCCCTGCCTTTACAGTGCAAGAGGCGGTTGAAGCCGCACAAAAATTGGGCGGCCCTGTATGGGTTGTCAAAGCGCAAATCCACGCCGGTGGCCGAGGCAAAGGCGGCGGTGTGAAATTGGCCCGCTCGATTGACGAAGTCAAGCAACTCGCTGGCGAGATTTTGGGCATGCAGTTGGTCACGCACCAAACCGGCCCTGAGGGACAAAAAGTTCGCCGCCTGTTGATCGAAGACGGCGCCGATATCAAGAAAGAATATTACGTGTCCGCGGTCACCGACCGCGCCAGCCAACGCGTTGCCATGATGGCTTCCAGCGAAGGCGGTATGGACATCGAAGAGGTGGCGCACAAGACGCCCGAGAAAATCATCAAGGTATTTGTTGACCCCGCAACCGGCCTGACCGCCGCGCAAGCCACCGAGTTGGCAAACGGTATTGGTGTGCCAGCGGCATCAACCGCCGCTGCGGCTGATGTGTTTCAAAAACTGTACAAATGCTACATGGACACCGACGCCTCATTGGTCGAAGTGAACCCCCTAATCCTCGAAGGCAACGGCGGCATCAAAGCGCTCGACGCCAAGTTCAACTTTGACAGCAACGCCCTGTTCCGTCATCCCGAAATCGTCGCGTACCGTGACCTTGACGAAGAAGATGCCGCCGAAGTCGAAGCCTCTAAATTTGACCTCGCTTACATCAGCCTCGACGGCAACATCGGTTGCTTGGTGAACGGCGCCGGTTTGGCCATGGCCACCATGGACACCATCAAGTTGTTCGGTGCTGAGCCCGCTAACTTCCTAGACGTTGGCGGTGGTGCCACGCCTGAGAAAGTAACTGAAGCCTTCAAGATCATGCTGAAGAACCCCAAAGTGAAAGCCATTTTGGTCAACATCTTTGGCGGCATCATGCGTTGCGACACGATTGCACAGGGTGTTATCACCGCGTGTAAGGCGGTCAACCTGGGCGTGCCGTTGGTGGTGCGCATGAAGGGTACCAACGAAGAGCTGGGTAAGCAGATGTTGGCAGAGTCTGGTCTGCCGATCATCAGCGCCGACTCCATGGCCGAGGCCGCCGAAAAAATTGTTGCTGCGGTTAAAGCCTGAGCGAAAAGGAATAAGCATGTCCATCCTGATTAATAAAGACACCAAAGTCATCACCCAAGGTATCACCGGTAAGACCGGTCAATTCCACACGGAAAAGTGCCAAGAGTACGCGAACGGAAAGAACTGTTTCGTCGCTGGTGTGAACCCCAAAAAAGCGGGCGAAAGCATTTTCAACATCCCCATTTACGGCTCTGTGAAAGAAGCGGCCAGCACCACCGGTGCAACCGTATCTGTCATCTACGTGCCGCCCGCAGGCGCCGCCGCCGCGATCTGGGAAGCGGTTGAAGCCGACCTCGACTTGGCCATCTGCATCACCGAAGGTATTCCTGTGCGTGACATGCTGGAGGTGCGTAACCGCATGGCAGCCAAAGAAGCCGCCGGTGGCAAAAAGACCTTGCTGTTGGGCCCTAACTGCCCCGGTTTGATCACGCCTGACGAAATCAAAATCGGCATCATGCCTGGCCACATCCATAAGAAAGGCCGCATTGGCGTGGTCAGCCGCTCTGGCACGCTGACCTACGAAGCGGTCGGCCAATTGACCGAGTTAGGTCTGGGCCAATCCAGTGCTGTTGGAATTGGTGGCGACCCCATCAACGGCTTGAAGCACATCGATGTCATGCGCATGTTCAATGACGACCCCGACACAGATGCCGTCATCATGATCGGCGAAATCGGTGGTCCCGATGAAGCGGAAGCCGCCCGTTGGTGTAAAGAAAACATGAAGAAGCCGGTGGTCGGTTTTATCGCTGGTGTGACCGCACCGGCAGGTAAGCGCATGGGCCATGCGGGTGCCTTGATCTCTGGTGGTGAAGACACCGCTGAGGCCAAGTTGGCCATCATGGAAGCCTGCGGTTTCACCGTGACACGCAACCCGTCCGAAATGGGCAAGCTGCTGAAGCGCTTGCTGTAAACCGGATCGGCAACGCCAGCATGCCGCTGGCGTGTGTTCATGCAAAAATGGCAACGTGTTCCATACGTTGCCATTTTTTTTGACGCGTTCAATCGAAAGAAAATAACCGGTGCTTGAGTTTTTAACCCCTGAATTTTGGATCGCGGTAGGTCAAATTATCTTGATTGATATTTTGCTCGGCGGTGATAACGCGGTTGTCATCGCCCTGGCTTGCCGACAGCTGCCCGAAAATCAGCGCATGCAGGGCATCATGTGGGGCACTGTGGGCGCTATCGCTTTGCGGGTGTTGCTCATCGTATTCGCGTTGACGCTACTGACCATTCCCTATCTGAAAATCGTTGGCGGTCTGTTGCTGGTGTGGATTGGTGTGAAGCTCATGATCCCCGATGAAGAAGGCGACCATAGCGTCGTCGATGCCAGCGACAAGCTCTGGTCAGCCGTCAAAACAGTCATCTTGGCCGACTTGGTCATGAGCATCGACAACGTCATGGCCATTGCTGGCGCCGCGCAGGGTGCTGCCGAGCATCACCAAGTGCCGCTGGTAATTTTTGGCCTGCTGGTCAGCGTGCCCATCATCGTATGGGGTAGTCAATTGGTTTTGAAAATCATGGACAGCATGCCCATCGTCATCACCTTGGGGGCAATGTTGTTGGGCTGGATTGCCGGCACCATGATTTGGACCGACCCCGTGCTGCTCGACCTGCTGCCGTCTGAGCCCCTGATGGGTTTGTCTTTGCGTCATTGGGCGGGGTTTGTCGGTGCTTGCGTGGTGTGGGTGATTGGTCGTGCTGTCATCGCAAAGCGTCCGAAACCCTTAGGGGCTTAACGTTATCTCTCAGCTGTTTAGATATCGCGCATCGTTGGTTCAACTTAGGCAACAACCCGGACACTCATTCATGCAACTTTCCCGCAACCGTAACCGTAACCGCGGCTTCACCTTGATTGAATTGATGGTGGTGGTGGCCGTGGTGGGCATCTTGGCTGCAGTGGCCATTCCGCAATATCAAAACTACACCCAACGCGCGCGGTGGGCTGCCAACCTCGGCGCCATTGCCGCGCTGCAAGGTACGGTCAGTGAGTGCCTCGGCCAACAAGCCAACGACATCACGTTATGCGACACCTTCGGCGAACTGGGGGTCACCAGTGGCCTGAATGCCGACGGCGTCATGTCGTTGCCCCATGGCACGGTTGACGTGCAAGCCAGCGGCGATGCCACCGCGATTCGGATTGTTTTAACGGGCGCCGCCAATGCGGGCAGTTGCATCATTACAGCCAGCTTGACACCAGCAGAGGGGGCGCAAATGCTGCAATGGGCCCTCACGCGGGACACCACACAAACCAAATGCACCGCTGCTAACACGGGCATCGACGCGGTAGGTTGATTCGGGCGTAAGATGCGGCTTTAATTTTTGGAGCCCAGCATGGCAAAAGGTCAGCAAAAAACAAACAAGGAATCCAAAAAACCCAAGAAGGCCGCTGCCAGCGCAGCCCCTGTTTTGAGCAGTGCGCATGAACCCGTGCGTGCCGCGGTCACCACGTCCGTGATGCCCAAAGGCAAGGCCAAAAATAAACCAGCTTTATAAGCGTTTGCCGCTGACTTTTCATTGTCAGTGTCTGACGGTACTCGGACTCTTAAGCGGTCCAATGCCCTGACTTGCCGCCCATCTTTTCAAGCAAGCGCACACCCGTCATGGTCATGCCGCGGTCGGCGGCTTTGCACATGTCGTAAATGGTCAGCAAGCCGACTTGGACGGCGGTGAGGGCTTCCATTTCAACGCCGGTGGGGCCGGTGGTTTCGGCGGTGACGGTGCAATGAACGTGGGGGGGCTGGTCACCGGTGGTGAAGGCCACGCGCACATGGCTGAGCGCCAAGGGGTGGCACAGGGGTATGAGTTCAGCGGTGCGCTTGGAGGCTTGTATCGCCGCCACGCGTGCGATGCCCAACACATCGCCCTTTTTGGCGTTGCCATCGCGAATCAGGGCCAAAGTGTCGGCGTGCATTTCAATGCGACCTTCTGCTGTGGCGCTGCGCTTGGTGTTGGCTTTGTCACCCACGTCCACCATGTGGGCTTGGCCTTGTGCATCAAAGTGGGTCAGGGGTGAAGGGGGCTGGCTGGACACGGTGCAATCTCCGAAACTTTGCAAAACTTAGGGCATCATACCCACATGCCTTACCCCTTGTTTGTTGCTCGGCGTCGCCCTCGTTTGGCGTGGGCGTTGCCGTGGGCTTTGGGTGCCGCCCTGTTGCTGGGGCCAACCACACTCACCGTTGCGCAACCCCGCGCGGCCTTGCCCAACTTAGGGGGTGGGGTGTCGTTAACGCTGGGGGATGAGCGTCGGTTGGGTCAACAAATCATGCCCCGCTTGCACAACAGTGGCTTGGTGGTGGAAGACCCGCTGCTCAACCAATACCTCGCCGATCTGTGGCGCCCTGTGTTTGCAACGGCGCGCGCGCGCGGTGATGTGCCCGATGACATGTTGCAGCAGTTCGCTTGGCAGTTGTGGTTGCTCAGCCCCAAAGCCATCAACGCGTTTGCATTGCCCGGGGGTTACTTTGGCTTTCACTTGGGGCTGTTGGCATCGGCCACGGATGACGCCGCGCTGGCCTCGGTACTGGCGCACGAGTTGAGCCATGTGACGCAGCGCCATATTGCCCGCATCATTCAAGCCCAAGAGAGCCAAGCGCCTTGGTTGATTGGCGCCATGATTTTGGGTGCCGCCACCATGGCCGCCAGCCCCGATGCAGGTGCCGCACTGATTGTGGGTGGGCAGGCGGCGTCTATCCAAAACCAGCTCAACTTCTCGCGCGACATGGAGCAAGAGGCGGACCGCCAAGGCTTGGTGGTGTTGTCGGAGGCGGGGTTTGATCCGAAGGGGTTTGTGCGCTTGTTTGAAACCCTGCAAAACGCCAACCGCTTGAATGACGATGGCGCCTTTCCCTACCTGCGCAGTCACCCGCTCACGACCGAGCGTGTGGCGGACATGCAAGGCCGCTTGTTCAGCGTGCCCGCCGAGCCCAACCCGGTGGGCGATGGTGCGGTGAAGATGCCCGATCCCGATGCCTCTGCTTTGTTGCGGGTGCGTGCCGCCACCATCGCCTCGGCTGATGAGGTGGATGTGCTGCAAGGTTGGAGTGCGGCGCCCGCCGCCAGTGGGTCAGCGGGCAGCGCCACCCGCCCGGTGGAACAATGGGCAAGTGATTACCAGCGCGCACTGGCCGCGTGGGCAATGAAGCGCCCCGACGTGGCATGGACGCGCCTGCGCCAATTGATGATGCAAACAGCTGATCAACCCGCCGTGTCGCAGGTTTTGCGTGAGACGGCGTTGGGTTGGCTATCCAGCCCCGCCAAGTTTGAGCCGATACCCGCTGCAACGGTGCAGGCTTGGGTTGAGGCGGCCTTGGCTGATGCCCAAGCCGGTCGGCGCTCGGCGCTGCTGCTGTTGGCGGGTTATGCGGCTAGCGCCAATTCAACCATGCCGGATGCGCGGCGCGCGCAGGTGGTGGGGGCCTTGCGTACCTGGTTGGCGACCCACCCCAATGATGCGTTGGGTTGGCAGTTGTTGGCCCGTTTGAGTGCGCAACAAGGCCAAGCCTTGGTGGCGTTGAGGGCCGAGGCAGAGGCTTTTGTGGCGCGCGAGTTGTGGCAAGGGGCGCTGGACCGTTTATCTGCCGCCAAGCGCCTGATTGCGGACGCTAAAACCCGTTTCAGTGAAGCTGATATTGCGATTATTTACGCCCGCGAAAAGGCAGTTAATCAAGCCATGGCATTTGCACGGTCTGAGCGCCGTTGAGCGCGCACCGGTACACTAAGTCCCCCATGGCAGCCATCCACATCTCTGACATCGAGTCGGCCATCAACTATTGGCGGACACAAAAACCTTCACCCGACGGCGTGACGCTGTGCGCCGAGGTGCGTGCTTTGGCCGAGGTTTATGCGCTGCTGGTGTACTACCACGAGACCGAGGCCGATGAGGCCAGTATGCCGTTTGATGCCTATGCGGCGTGGGAGGCTTGGTTCGACACGACACCCGATACGCCGTGTATCGCGATCTGCTCAACCAGCCAGGGCGATGACATGTGTAAAGGTTGTGGCCGTACCTTTGAAGAGGTGCAGTACTGGACCGAAATGCAGCCCGCCGAAAAGCGCGCGGTTTGGCGTCGCATCACCCTGCATGGCGATGCGTGGCGCTTTAACCGCTACCGCGAACGGGCGATCGAGAACGCGGCGTAACCGCGTCCCCTCAGCCTTTGGCGGCGCGCAACGCCAATTCGGCCGCTTTACCGACGTAGGTGGCGGGCGTCATGGCCAACAAACGCTCTTTGTCGGCTTGCGGAATCGCCAGTGACTGAATGAGACCGTGCAAGGCCTCACGCGTCACGGTTTTACCCCGTGTGACGGCTTTGAGTTGCTCGTATGCGCCATCGATACCGTAGCGTCGCATGACGGTTTGAATGGGCTCTGCCAACACTTCCCATGCGTTGTCGAGGTCGTCTGCCAAGGCGTCCGCGTTGAGTTCGAGTTTGCGCAGACCCACCGCCATCGATTGATACGCCAACACCGAGTAGCCAAACGCGACGCCCATGTTGCGCAACACCGTGCTGTCGGTCAGGTCACGTTGCCAGCGCGAGATGGGTAGCTTTTCACTGAGGTGACGCAGCAAGGCATTGGCCAGCCCCAAGTTACCCTCGGCGTTTTCAAAGTCGATGGGGTTGACTTTGTGCGGCATGGTGGATGAGCCGATCTCACCGTCTTTGAGGCGTTGCTTGAAGTACCCCAAGCTGATGTAACCCCACACGTCGCGCGCGAGGTCGATCAAGATGGTGTTGACACGGGCCATGGCGTCGAACAGTTCGGCCATGTAATCGTGCGGCTCAATTTGAATGCTGTAGTCCTGGAACGTTAAGCCCAAGCCATTGGGCACGGGTGATGCCACCACGCCTTTGGCAAAGGCTTCCCAATCGACGTCGGGCCAGGCGCTCAGGTGGGCGTTGTAGTTACCAACCGCGCCGTTCATTTTGGCCATGATGGCGACTTGCTCAATGCGCAACGTGGCGCGCTGCAGGCGCACAGCGACGTTGGCCATCTCTTTACCGACGGTGGTCGGGCTCGCGGTTTGCCCGTGGGTCCGACTCAGCATGGGTACATGGGCGTATTGTTCGGCCATGCCCAGCAGCAGATTCACGACGTCGCCCAACATGGGCAACAGCACTTCACGCCGGGCGGCTTGCAATTGCAGCGCATGGCTGGT
The DNA here is from genome assembly GCA_049448275.1 of Burkholderiaceae bacterium. Lineage (GTDB taxonomy): Bacteria > Pseudomonadota > Gammaproteobacteria > Burkholderiales > Burkholderiaceae_C > RS62. The sequence goes on along the minus strand of JBMTSM010000002.1, from coordinate 21,774 downwards.
GTTGTTGATGTCCTCGCTGGTGCAGGCAAAGTGCACAAATTCGCCCGCACGCTCAAGCTCTTCGCGGACCGCTGGGCTGAGGCGGTCATTTCGGAAAGCGCGTTTGATCCAATATTCAACCGCTTTGACATCGTGGTTGGTCTCGCGTTCGATGGCCTTGATGTCGGCCGTGTCTGCTTCGCTGAATTGCTGGACCAAGCCCCGCAGGTAGGCGGTTGCCTCGGCCGATAAGGCGGGACACTCCGCCAGACCGGCCTGCGTGAGGGCGATAAACCACGTGATCTCGACTTGCACCCGCTTGTGCATGTAGCCATGCTCGCTCATGATGGGTCGCAAGGCGGCCAGTTTGCCGCTGTAGCGACCGTCAAGCGGGGATAGGGCGGAGATGGTGTAGAGGTCTTGAGTCATTGGGGGCGGGGTGCGATGTGCACCAAAATAGATAGCCGATATTGTAGGCGCCCAGCCAAATTAGACCTTTCGCTGTATACAGGTTTGATGCGCTTAAAAGCAACCAGGTTTTCTTTTGGCGCCCGTGTTTTGGGGCTTTCTGTGGCTAGAATCATCGCTCGATCAACCACAATTGAAACCCATGAAACTCATCGGCTCTGCAACCAGTCCATATGTGCGTAAGGTTCGTGTCGTCATGGTTGAAAAGCGCCTCGAGTATGCGTTCGCCACCGAAGATGTGTGGTCGGCTGATACCCTGATCGCAACGGCTAATCCGCTCGGGAAGATCCCTTGTTTGATCATGGACGGGGGTGAGGCCATGTTTGATTCACGCGTGATCGTGGAGTACCTCGATGGCTTGTCGCCGGTGAGTCGTTTGATCCCAGCAAGCGGCCGCGAGCGTGCGGAAGTTAAGACGTGGGAGGCCTTGGCTGACGGTGTCATGGATGCCTCGATTTTGGCTCGCTTAGAGGCTTCATGGACCGGACGTACCGAGGCCCAACGCTCACAGGTTTGGATTGACCGCCAGTTGGGCAAAGTGGAGTTGGCGTTAACAGCCATGGCTAAAGGCTTGGGTGACAAGCCTTATTGCAGTGGCACTCATTTCAGTTTGTCAGACGTGGCTGTGGGTAGCGCGTTGGCGTACCTGGAGTTCCGCTTTCCACAAATCAATTGGCGCGAAACGCACCCCAATTTATCTGCGTTGCTAGACCGCTTGATGCAGCGGGCCAGCTTCGCAGGCACGGCGCACGTCTGATAACCGATCGCTCTGCGGGGTTTACCCCGCGCGCTTTTTGAGCCAGCGCATGAGGGCGCCGATGACGGGGAGCTTTTCATACAGCTCTTCCGCAGCGTCCCAGTAGTCGCGGTGAAACACCACCAAGCCCTGGGCGTCGAAGCGCAAATGGCTGGCACCTCTGATGGTCCAAGGGCGACCGCCCTTGCCGCCGTTTTGGCCCTTTGTGCTGAATAGAAAATCCCAAGTTAAAAAGCAGTCATCACCCTGTTCAATGGCCGTCGTGACCACGAAGCGCGGCTGTTCAAGGCGCTTGAACATGTCATAGAAGATGTGCTGAACCTGCGCCAACTGCGTGACCTCGTTGAAAGGGTCTTTGAAAAAAAGCGGATCGGCGTAGTACGCACCCATGCGCGTCACGTCAGTGGCTTGCAGGTTTTCAAACCATGCCAATAACGCTTGTGTGCGGGCCGATACCTGATGACGGGATGCGCTCATAGTCGGGTGAGTTTTTTGATGAGCGCTTGTGCCCAGCGATGCGGCAATACGCGCAGCAACTTGAGCCACCAGGTGAAGCGTTTGGGGAAGTGGATGTCAAAGAGGCCATCTGCCCAACCGGACAAAATTTCGGTGGCTGCAACATCGGTGGTGATCAACGCAGGCATGGTGAATTCGTTCTGCGCGGTGAGTGGGGTTTCCACAAAGCCCGGGTGGATGGCGCTGATACCCAGCCCTTTGCCTGCCAAGTCGTAATGCAGCACTTCAGCGAAATGGGTGAGCGCGGCTTTGGTGGGGCCGTATGCCAACGAGTTGGGTAACCCGCGCCAGCCGGCGACGCTGCTGATAAAACTGAGGTGACCAAATCCTTGTTGCAATAAGGTGGGCAAGGTGGCATCGACCAAGTTATAGGCGCCCACGACGTTGACGTCGAGGTGTTGCTTCATGCGTGCCAAGTCAAACCGGTAGGCACGCAGGGGTTTGTAAATCCCTGCCGCAAACAGCACCAGATCGAGCCGCCCTTGCGCGTGCACAATGTGTTGCACCGCGTTTTGCAGCGCGGGCAAGTCGGTCACGTCCAGCGGGTAGGCCACCGCACCGGGGTGCTGCGTGGCAAATTGCTGCAGGGGTTCACTTTGGCGTGCCGAGACCATCACCCGGGCACCGCGTTGTGCCAACTGCTCGGCAACGGCGCGGCCAATGCCGGTGGAGGCCCCAACAATCCACACCACTTTGCCAGACCATTCCGTCAGCGGCGGATTCATGGGTTTGAACAAGCGGGCCATCAGGCGGCGATCATTGGTTTTTCGAGCGTGAACTGGATCACGTCCGTGTTGGATTCCATGAAGGCGGCTTCACAATAGGCTAAGTAGAACTCCCATGTGCGGATGAAAGGCGTGTCAAAACCCAGCGCGCGGACGGCGGGTTCCTCGTGCAGGAATTTGTGGCGCCATGTGCGCAGGGTCTCGGCGTAATCGTGGCCGAATGCCTTCTCATTGACGACACGCAAACCAGCGCGCTCAGCAGATTCGCGGAATTGGCGCGGACTGGGTAAGCAGCCGCCAGGAAAGATGTACTGCTGAATGAAGTCCGTGCCTTGGATGTAGCGGCTGAACAGGTGATCGGCAATCACGATGGACTGGATACAGGCCTTGCCTCCGGGTTTGAGGCGCTTGGCAATGGTGTCGAAATAGGTGGGCCAGTAGGCGCGCCCGACCGCCTCGATCATTTCAATCGAGCAAATCGCGTCGAACGGCTCCTCGGGACTGACCACGCCAATGTCCCGGTAATCTTGCAACCGCAAGTCGGCTAAGTGTCCATTGGGGGTTGCAGCGAGTCGCTTGTTGGCCCAGTCGAGCTGTTCTGTGGACAGCGTCAGGCCGACCATTTGGCTTTGAAATTCGTTGGTAGCCATTTCTGCCAAGGCGCCCCAACCGCAACCGATCTCTAGCAGGCGTTGACCGGGCTTCAAGTCCACCTCTTGCAGCGCGCGGCGCACCTTTTCGTTTTGCGCCATGGCCATATCGGTGATGCCATTGGCATACAACGCGCTGGAGTAGTTCATGGTGTTGTCTAACCACAAACGGTAAAAGTCGTTCCCGAGGTCGTAGTGCGCGTGAATATTTTTGCGGCTGTTGGCTTTGGTGTTGCGGTTCAACCAGTGCTTCACTTGGTAGGCAAAACGCCCAATGGGATGGCCGTAAACGGCTTTCTCAATGGCGTCCCGGTTTTGAATCAATACCTGTAGCAAGTGGGCGAGTTGCGGGGTGTGCCAGTCACCGGCAATGTAGGTTTCGGCGAAGCCGATATCACCACTTTTAATGGCTGCCGAAAACACACGCCAGTTCTTCAGAATGATGTAGCCCTGCAAACCACCGGGTTTGCCGTAAACCAGCCAGGTGCCGTCAGGGCATTGAATGTGCAACTCGCCATGCGTGATTTTGGTGAGCAGCTTGAGCAGTCGCTTGGCCGCGAAGGGAACTTTGACGTGGGCGAGGGCTGCCGCGGTGGTGGTATCTCGTTGCATGGGTCGTCGAATGAAGGCTAGGTAATGAACTCGGTGGGTGGGGCAGGTTTTCTGAAAAACGGCACACGCTTCAGAAACAATAACAGGGCTTGCCAATGAATGCGCGCCATCACCCCAAAAGTCATGAGGGGGTAGGCCCATAGCGCGTGCCGGCGGCTGCGCGCGTTAAGGGGTTCGAGCGTACCACTCACGCTGGTGCACAGCAAAGGGCCGTCCGCCCAGTCGGTGTCGGTGTAGTCAATGCGGGCGACCACGCGGTTTGGCACCACCTGCCCGGTTTGTTTTTGGTGCATGAAGTTGAACCGGTAACTGCCGCGCACCTCGCAAAAGGGGGAGACATGAAAAACCTTTTCAGCGCCCTGTTGTACGCCCAGGGTCACGTGGTCCAGTACGTAGATGTGCCGCTCGCCAAATGTGTTGTTGACTTCGACGACCACGGCTTTCAGCTCGTGCGCGGCGGTGTAGCAGTACCAAAAACTGACGGGTTTGAAGACGTAGCCCAACACGCGTGGGTAGGTGTGTAACCACACTTCCCCGGTGCAGTCAGTGATGCCCTGCTCGATTAGCAAGGCATCAAGCCAAGCCAAGCTGTCGGCCCCGCCGACGCCGTGGTCGCTGTCGTAAAACGACAAGGGTGCCCATCGGTTGCGCGGTATGGCCTCGTCGAAGGCTGCAGGGTCTTGCGCGCCTTGGCGCATCGGCAGCCAGACAAAATAGTTGCCGTACGCAAATTGATGCGGGGCTGGTCGGGTGCGGGTGTGCCGCACCACGCCAAATCCAATCTGGGGCGAGGCCGTCACGCGCTTATCCGTTGGGTGGCCGCCATGTCAAGGTGAGCGCGCAACGCGTTAGCCGCACGCAGCCCGGACTGTAGCCCGTCCTCGTGAAAGCCATAGCCCGTCCACGCGCCACAGAAGTAGGTGTGTTGGGTGCCCTGTAGCCCGGCAATTTGGCGTTGGGCGTCGATCGCCGCCAAATCAAAAATGGGGTGATCGTAGTGATAAGTGCCCAATACCGACTCGGGCGCGATGGCACTGACCGGGTTCAGTGACACCACCACGGGCTGCGTGAAGGGCAGCGGCTGTAATTGGTTGATGAGGTAGTGAAGGCAGACGCGGGCGTCTTCTTGCGCCAAAACGGGTGCGCGCTCGTAGTTCCAGGCTGACCACGCTTGACGAGCCGAGGGCAAGATCGATGGGTCCGTATGCAAGACGGCCACATTGGGCTGGTAGCGGATCGCGCGCAAGGTGCTCGTTTCGGCGGGGGTCGCGTCCGCGAGCATGGCTAAGGTTTGGTCGGGGTGGCTGGCCACGATAACGTGGTCAAAGTGCTCGGTACCCCGGGCTGTGGTGATGGACACCCCATTGGCGTCACGGGTGATGCGGCTCACGGGGCTGCTCAAGCGCGCATCAGGAACTGTTTTGAGGATGGCATCCACGTATTGGCGCGCGCCACCCGCAACCGTGAACCATTTGGGTCGGTTTGCCACTTGAAGCAGTCCGTGGTTGTCACAAAACTGTACCAAGGTGGCCACGGGGAACGCCAGCATCTGAGCGGTCGGGCAGCTCCATATGCTGCCCAGCATCGGGAGGAGGTACCAGTTGATGAATGGCTTTGAAAAACGGTGAGCCTCCAGAAACGTCGAGAGTGGCTGGTTTTCTTGTTGGCCCCGCGCTTCAGGGGGGGTACGGGCAATTGCGGTGGCGATTTTGTTGAACCGCAGAATGTCGCGGAGCATGCGCCAGAAGTCGAGTCGAAAGAGGTTGGTCTTTTGGCTGAACACCGCCCCGAGTGTGGTGCCACTCCACTCCAGTGTTTTGCCGTTTCCCCGTGCATTGGGCACCTTGACTGAAAACGACATGTCTGAGGGGGCCAGCGGGATCCCGAGCTCGGCAAATAATGCCAATAGACCGGGGTAAGTGCGCTCATTGAGGACTAAAAAGCCGGTGTCGATGCCCCAGGTTTGTTCGCCGGTGGGCGTGGGTAGGGTGATATCGACGGTATGGGTGTGCCCGCCGAAATAGTCATTGGCTTCGAACAAGGTCACGTGAGCGGTGTCACGCAACGCGTACGCAGCGGACAAACCGGCGATGCCAGAACCCACAACGGCCACGCGGGGTCGCGTGCCAGACAAAGGTGTTTCAGTTGATTGCGTCAAAGTTTTCATGCGTAGGTTGGACAAAACGCCATTATTGGGGGTAAGTCCACAGGTGAATACCCTAGTTTTCTCAAAAAGCACTTGCCAAAGTAACGATCTGGCCCATACTAACTTGTCTTAGACAAAAGACAAATTTATTTTTACACCCTTACGGTTCCAATTTATATGACATGGATCTACACCATCTCGGACATCGAGCGCGATACCGGCATCGCCAAGGATCGATTGCGCGTTTGGGAGCGGCGATACGGCTTCCCCCTGCCTCAGCGGGATGACACCCAAGAGCGGGTCTATGACGAGGATCAATTGCTCCGATTGCGCCTCATCAAGCGGCTGTTGGATGTTGGTATGCGCGCCGGGCGTGTTGTGCCCATGCCGCTTGAGGTACTGCAGCGTGAGGTGGAAAGCGTAACCACCCCGATCGTGGCGCGCGTGGCTGCGCAAGAGGATCAGGCGTTGCTGGCCCATTTGGTCTCGCTGGTCAAAGCCACCAATCGCCGCGTTTTGCACCAAACGCTCATGCAAATCATTGCAGAACGAGGCTTGGCGGATGCCATCGAGGAGGTCATTGCGCCTCTCGGCGCACAGGTCGGTGAGTTTTGGCTGAGTGGCCAAATGGCCATTTATCAAGAGCATTTGTTTACCGCGGTCGTGAAAAGCGTACTGATGCAAGCCATGGAACAGTTACCGCTGCAAGCGAACGGAAAACCACCCCGGGTGCTGCTAGCCACGTTATCGACCGAACGCCACGAGGTGGGTTTGCTGATGGCGGAGTCCATGTTTGCGCAGGCCGGTTGCGAGCGGTTGTCTTTGGGCCCCAGCATGCCCCTGACTGAAGCGGTCACGGCCTGCTTGGCGGTCAAGCCCGATATTTTCGCCCTGAGCTTCTCCAGCCAGAATGCGCCCAAAGAGGTGCTTAGCCAGTTGCGACAGTTGCGCGGCATGCTGCCACCCGAGACCGAAATCTGGGTGGGAGGCAGTGCCGTCGCATTGCGCTTAATTCCAGACGCCAAAGTCGCCAAAGTGTTCGGCCGAGCCAAAGAGCTGCGGGACGCCATCGAGGCGTGGCGTATCGCGCGGCACTGATAGAAGTCCTTCAACCACGGCGGGGGTCTGTGCGCAGTATTTTTACGAGGGGCATAAGCCCCCGTAAAATGCGGTAATTAAACGAAGTTGCGCAGGAGTTGTGGATGCTGTACCCCGAGTTGTTCAAACAACTGGAAGCGGTGAGATGGGACATGGACAAGGACATTCCTTGGAAAGACTTTGACCCCTCTGCCCTGTCCGATGAACAGGCCCAAACCATCAAGATGAACGCCATTACCGAGTGGGCTGCATTGCCCGCCACGGAGATGTTTCTGCGCGACAACCGCGATGATTCTGATTTCTCCGCGTTCATGTCCATTTGGTTCTTTGAAGAGCAAAAGCATTCACTCGTCTTGATTGAGTACTTGCGCCGCTTCCGGCCTGACCTGGTGCCAACGGAATCCGAGTTACACGCCGTGCGCTTCGACTTCGACCCCGCGCCGGCACTGGAAACCTTGATGTTGCATTTCTGCGGCGAGATACGACTGAATCATTGGTATCGTCGCGCGGCACAGTGGCACAACGAACCTGTCATTAAGCACATCTACACCACCCTCAGCCAAGACGAGGCACGACACGGCGGTGCGTATTTGCGTTACATGCGCCGTGCGATTGAGCGTTTCGGTGACGATGCACGCGCCGCATTTGCCAAAGTCGGTGTGCTCATGGCCAGCGCGCGGCGGACGGCGCAAGCTTTGCACCCCACCAACTTGCACGTTAATAAAACGCTGTTTCCCAACGACACCGTGCAAAGCCGAATGCCCGAACCCGGCTGGTTAGAGCATTGGTTGGATGGTCAAATCCAGTTTGATGTGACGTGGGAAACCAAAGTGGTCGAGCGCATTTTGCACAACTTGGGTCTGTTGTTCGGTCAGCGGTTTGACACCGTGCAGGCGCTCAATCGCTACCGCAAGCAGATTACGCCGGCGACCGCTTAAGCCGTCTCGAATACGCTGTTCCACAGGGCCAAAATAGCCTCGCGGTATGCGTCTGCATCATCCAGCGGCACTTGGGTGGGCGCCTCGTCGAGACGCGCGCGGTGTTGGATTTGTCGCAGCGACCGGTAGGCGTCCATCGCTGCCTCACTCACGGTTGGGGGCAGTAAACCGCAGGTTTGCGCAATTCTGATCAGCTTGATATTCCCTAAATTGGGAATCAATTCTGGGTGCTGCGCGCTGTGTGCCAGCAACAGGTATTGCACGACAAATTCGGTATCTACCATGCCGCCCACGCTGTGTTTGACATCGAAGAGCCCGTCCGGTACGGGATGGGCTTGGCGCACGCGCTCGCGCATGTTCATGATTTCGGTTTTCAAGGCGGTGGTGTCACGGGGTGTCACCATGACGCTGCGCCGGACGGCGTCGAATTGCGCCTCTAGCTCGGGCTGCCCCATCACGAAGCGCGCCCGGGTGATGGCTTGGTGCTCCCAAGTCCACGCCGCATTGCTGCCGCGTTGGGCTTGGTAGTTGGCATAGGCCTCAAATCGTGTGACCAGCATGCCCGAGTTGCCATTGGGGCGTAACGCGGTATCGATCTCGTACAAGTCACCCTCAGCAGTCTTGACGGTCAACCAGTTGATCAGCTTTCGCACCAGCGCTGCGTAAATGGCTTGGGCGTCATCGTGGTCATCGTCGTAAACGAAAACGATGTCGAGATCGCTGCCATAACCGAGTTCTTTTCCACCCAATTTGCCATAAGCCAAGATCGCGATGCGTGGCTCTGGGGCGTGGCGTTGACGCAAGCGCTCCCAGCACCATTGCAAGGTGACACGCAGGATGCTGTCGGCCAGTGCACTGAGGTCGTCAGCAACAAACTCAACAGTCAGGCGGCCTTCAACGTCGCGCGCGAGCGTGCGAAACACCTCACTGTGATGGGCGCGACGCAACAGATCCAATAGGGCCTCGTCGGTGTCTTCACCCGTTCGCTTGAGGGCTGCGCGACGGGCTTGCAGCTCGGCCTCAAACTGCTGACCATTGAAGCGCTCGGAGAAAAGCGCGGGGTTTGCCAGCTCGTCAATCACACTGGGGTGTTGAATGAGATACCGTGCCGGCCACTTCGCCGCACCGAGGATGCGCAGCATGCGCTCATGGATGGCGGGCCGTTCTTGGAGCAATGCCAAGTAGCTGTCCCGTCGCATCAAAGGTTCAAGCCAGTCGGCGAACCGGAGCGCACCGACTTCAGACACTTTGCCGTCATCCATCCAGGCCTGTGTTCGTTGCAGCAGCCGAGCCAAGCGGGTGCGTGATTCTTCGCGCAGGCCTAAAATTCGGGGCTGGTCTTTCCAGGTTGCAAGGTGTTCTTTGAGTGGGCTGTGCAGCCCGTTTAGAACACTGTCGAGGTCGGTCTCGAGCCGCTTTTCGCCGTTGCAATTGGTACAGGGTTTTTCGCCACCCAACAGGATGTCGAACTCGTGTGCCACCACTTCGCGGTGGCTACTGAGGGCGCATAAGAACGCGGCGACCGTGGGAAAGCCCATGGTCGTGGCCACCCATTGCAAATCGGCGTCATCGGTAGGCAGGATGTGCGTTTGCTGGTCGTCAAGGTATTGCGCGCGGTGTTCAACGCGCCGTAAAAATTCGTAAGCATCGCGCAAAGCGTCTGCATTGTCGGCCTGCATGAGCCCCGCTTTTGACAGGCGTGTCAACGCGTCAAGCGTGGGTCGCGTGCGCAATTCAGGGAACTGGCCCCCGCGGACCACTTGCAGCAATTGCACCGTGAACTCAATTTCACGGATGCCACCGCGCGACAGCTTCACATCGTTGGCGCGCTCGGGGTGACCGGCGGCACGCTGTGCCGCATGGGTGCGGATTTGCTGGTGCAAGCGGCGCAGGCCTTCAAAGACGTTGTAATCTAGATAGCGCCTGAATACGAAGGGCAGCACCACATCGCGTAGTTCGTGCACGCGCGTGTTTCGGCGCGCCGATGTTGGAGCCACCACGCGACTTTTGAGCCATGCAAAGCGCTCCCATTCGCGGCCTTGAATCAGGAAATAATTTTCTAAAGCATCTAATGCGATCGCGGCCGGACCGACGCTGCCATTGGGGCGTAGGGCCAAGTCAACTCTGAAAACGAAGCCGTGCTCCGTCGTCTCGCCAATCAGTTGGTAGACCTGTTTGACCACCTTGCCGAAAAAAGCGTGGTTGGAGATACGTTGCAGACCACTCGCGTTACCAGTTGTTTTGCCATCGACGTCGTAGACATAAATGAGGTCGATATCACTGGAGACGTTGAGCTCACGCGCGCCGAGTTTGCCCATGCCGACGACCCAAAGGGTGGCCTCAACGGGCTCTGGGGTCGGCCCCTCGGGCGGCTCAATGATGGGGGCACCGTGAATTTCTTTCAGGGCAGCCACGGCGTGCGTCACGGCTTGGTCCAGTGTGAACTCAGCCAAGTGGGTGGCGGCCAGTGTGACATCGCCCACCGATGCCTTACCCGTGCAATCGAGGGTGGCAAGGCGCTCAATGACCAGCTGTCGCAAGATACGCAAGCGGCTGCTGAGGTCATAGCCTTGCGCGGCCAGCGCCTCGCAAGTTTGCGCCATGTCCGCCAGCGTGGGTACGCCTGGTGCCAGCAGTGGCAGTTGCTCGGCGTAGCGTCGACGGACGCGCTGAACAAACCGCGCATGTGCGACCAAGTCGGTGCCGGTGGCTTGGGCATTAAAACCAGTCACGCTGTTGTGGGAATCAGGGGCGGTCGAGGTCATAATTAATCTATGGGATCGTCAGCGCAAACGCCAGTCATCAAATCAAGCCGTATTCGAACGGCTTTGAAATGGCTATTGGCGGTTTGGTTAATTACCTGGACCCTCATTGGAAGTGTGTATGCGTTGATCCACGTGGCGATTGTGCCTCGTATTGACCATTGGCGTGCAGACCTCGAGACCAAGCTGACTGAAACAGTTGGTCTACCCGTCCAGATCGCGCAATTGCGCGGCGCGGCGAGTGGTTGGACCACGCGTTTTCAGATTGACCAGATCCAAATTCAAACCCGCGATGGCGACTCCGCGCTGTCGATCGGCAACATCGATGTGCAATTCTCTTTGGCATCGTTGTGGCAGTTAGAGCTTATAAATTTACAGGTTAACGACGCCGATGTATTGGTTGAGCGAGACGGTACGGGCCAGTGGTCTGTCGCCGGTATCGGTATTGCCGCCAACACCGAACAATCGGTACCCGCTTGGCTGGATTGGGTTTTGGCACAGCCACGCATGGGGGCGCAAAACGCCACCGTTCGTTTGGTCGATCGGATGGGTGAGCCTCAGGCCTGGACTTTTGAGGCCATTGATGCCAACTTGATCAATGGGCGGCGCTCGCATGACATCAGTCTCGCGATGACGCCACCGGCGGCTTTGGGAGATCGGCTTAACGTGACTGCCCGCATGCGCAGCAGTTACTTCGAGAACTCGCTGACAGATTTCGCCGCTTGGGACGGCCAGATTGACACGCAGTTACCACGCGTTCAATTCCAGGCCTTGCGTGCCATGCTGGTGAAGCTGTTGCCGCCCGATAGCTGGCCGACACAAGACAAATTGAAACTACCCAAACAGTGGGTCAATGGGGGCGAGGGGAGCTGGGGGCTGTCCTTGGTTCTTGGGCGCGGTTTGCGCGTGCAATCCGTGCGCAACGACATTGGCATGCGCGATGTCGATGTCCAATTGGGCGAGACCCTAGAGCCGATTCGCCTCAAACAACTGGCGGGTCGGGTCGAGTGGTCGGAAACCGATCTCGACTGGACTTTGCGTACCCGTAATCTGGCCTTTGAAACCGCAGATGGGTTGAAATGGCCGGGCGGTAATGCCGAATTAACGTGGCAGGCGGGTACGGCAACATCACCGGCTGTTTGGCAGCTACTGGCCGACCGGGTGGACATTGAGCTGGTCAATGCGTTGGCCAGTCGATTGCCGGTCGACGAAACCGTGCGCCGTCAGTTGATTGCGCTGATGCCCAAAGGCCGCATAAATAAAGCGTCGCTCAGCTGGTCTGGCGATCTGGTTCAGCCCACGCAGTTCAGTACTGAAGGGGAAGCCACGGGGCTGGCGTGGCGGGCGTTGCCCGACCCCAAGGGGGATGGTGCCTTGGGTCGTCCCGGCGCGGAAGGCGTCAGTCTCAAGTGGCGAGCCGACGCCCAAGGCGGCGAGGCGAGTCTGGTTTTTGACCAAGGCAGCCTGAGTTTGCCGGGCGTGTGGGTGGACCCAGTTGTCCCGCTGTCATCGGGGACAGCTTCTGTCCGTTGGCAAGCACCGAGCGGCGCCAATTCAGGGTGGTACGTCGCGATTGAGAAAGCGCGCTTACAAACCCCCGACGGTTTATTGGTGGGAGATGCAACTTGGCGTGCCGATGGGTCACTGGGTGGTCATTTGAAACTCGCAGCGCAAGTTGATGCGATGGCGGTCACCGCGCTGCCGCGCTATTTGCCGGCCAGCTTGCCAGCGGCACGTACCTATCTGTCGACCCATGTGTTGTCCGGGCAGCTCAAGAACACGACGCTGTTGTTTGATGGGCGCCCGGATGATTTCCCGTTTAAGTCGCGAGAGGCGGGGGTATTCGACGTCAAGGCGGATGTGATTAACGCGACGTACGACTATGCGCGCACATTAGGCAAAGACCAAGACTGGCCCGCCGTGGCGCAGTTGAACGGGCGTTTTGAGCTCAGCGATAACACGATTGAGCTGAGTCAGGTGAGCGGTCGTTTGTTACGCGCGCCGGCTATTGTGTTGCGTGAAAGCCGTTTGACGTGGCCTGATTTCACCAGCGATAGACCGCTCAAAGTCACGCTCACCGCAGCCGGACCGCTTGGAGTTTGGTTGAACGAGTTGAACCGCACGCCGTTGGGGGTGCGCACCGAGGGCGTGCTGACCAAGTGGCGCGGCGAGGGCGACACCTCGGTGTCATTGGCTGTGACGGTGCCAGTCGCCGCAAATGACAACGCGTCGGTACAGATTGCAGGCGAGGCCAACCTAAATAACGTGACGCTCAGTTTGGTTGATGGGTTGCCGCCCCTGCAGCGCTTACAAGGCACCGTTCGGTTTACTGACAATTCGCTGGATGTGATGCGCGCGAAAGCCAACTGGCTCGGCGGCAATGTTGAAGGCTCGGGTATTTGGCGTAATCATGATGATGCAACGACCACGTTGCGTGCGACGGTGAAGGGCGCCTTGCGTGCCGAAGACGTCGCGCGTACCCCATCTTTGGGCCGGTTGGCATTGGCCGCACGACGGGCCAGCGGGATGACGAACTTCGTGGTGGACGTCGATCAAGCGGGGTCCGATGGCGTTCGCGTAACCGTGAATGCGCCATTAAAAGCCGTGAAGCTTGAGTTGCCAGCCCCCATGAACAAAGCGGTTGGCGATGACTGGACCCTCAGCGCGAGCTTGCGCACGGTGCCTACCAGTGGCCTGTCCAAAGGCATGGTCAAGGCCCAGGACTTGATGGTGGCTGTAGGCCCATCGGCGGCGCCCATTGCCCGAGCACACATTCGGCGCGAATACAAAGCGCAACCCGCCAACCTCAACGCCTTTGAGTTGGCGTTGATCGAGCCGGACGTGGTACGCGGGGCCTATGTGTTGGGCGCGGTTGGTCCCGATGCGCTGTCATTGCCCGAGAAGGGTTTGTCTGCCGATATCCGGTTGCCGCGTTTTAGCGTGGATGAGTGGCAGGCCGTTTTCGACCAGCCACAACGTTACGCGCCAGTGCGTGTTGGTACGCCGCTGCCACCGGCAAAATCCAGCACCGCGTCAGCCGAGACGCCGTCGGACGAGCCCTCGTTGATGGATGCTTTCGAGGACTATGTGCCAGATACCGTCGTTGGGATTGCGGAGCAGCTGGTCTTTGAGGGTCGAACCTTCAATCGTGTCGTGATCGGCGGCGCGCGTGAGCGCAATGTCTGGCGCGCCAATATCTTGGCGGATGAGCTCAACGGTTACGTACAAATGAACGTGGGTGAATCGCAGGCCAGCAGCGCACTGACCGCGCGGTTGGCGACCCTCAAGTTAGCGGAAGCGCAAACCAAGGATGTGGTCGATTTGCTCAGTAATCAGCCGCAAGCGATGCCCTCGCTTGATGTGGTTGTCGATGCGCTCAGCTTAAACGGACGTGACATGGGGCGTCTCCAGCTGATCGCTAAAAATCGCCAAACGGCACCCGCGACCAGCGGGTCGGTTAACGAATGGCTGATTGACCGGTTGCGCTTGGACATGCCCGAAGCGAGTTTCAAGGCAACGGGGCAATGGGCGCCGGTCAAGGGCCGCCCCGTGCGGCGAACCTATCTGACCGTGGAGTTGCAGTTACGCGATGGCGGTGCCCTGCTCACACGGTTTGGCATGCCGGGCGTGATGCGTGGTGGCGAAGGTCAAATATCGGGTGACTTGGCTTGGCAAGGTGCACCCACCCGGTTTCATACGCCGAGCTTAAGTGGTGCGTTAACGATCGATTTGCGTAAAGGCCAGTTCTTGAAGGCCGACCCTGGGCTGTCCAAGTTGCTCGGGGTTTTGAGCTTGCAATCGCTCCCACGGCGCCTGACGCTTGATTTCACCGATGTGTTTTCGCAGGGCTTCTCTTTCGATGACATGCGAGGCAGCGCCACGATACGAGAGGGCATTGTGACAACCAACAACTTGGCGATGCAAGGTTTGGGTGCGCTGGTGCTGATGGAAGGCAAGGCCGACATGCAGGCCGAGACCCAGTCTATCGACGTGGTCGTGGTGCCCAAAGTCGATAAAGGCACGCTGGCCTTGCTTGCGGCATCGGCGAATCCCGTGATTGGGGTGCTGACTTACTTTGCCGATGGGTTTTTGGGGAACATCATCAATCAAGTCACCGTCAAGGGGTTCAAGATATCGGGCTCTTGGGCCGAGCCCGAGGTGACCGAGGTCAAGGTCGATGACCGCCTGAAGCAGCGCATACCGAAACCACAGGAAGCGAAATAAGACTCAGCGGCGTGGTGGCTTTTGGTTGTCCGTGGTCTCGGCGTCGGTGGGAGTGTTATCGTCAATGGGCTCGCCATTTTTTCGACCTGAAAACATGGTCCACCAAACGATAAAAACAAAAATCAGCAGCGCGCCGAGCGCTTCCAACAGTAACAAAGCCATGGGGTCCTGTTTGCCTAACGTTGTGTCGCATTTCAGTCGTCCAAACCAGCGCCAATGGCGTTGGGTCGGGGTTGCAATCATTGTAGGGAGTCTGGCTGGTTGCGCGCCGTTGCGAGGCGTATTGACCCCGCAATCAGCAGTGACGCCTGTGCCAGCGCCGACGGCCCCTGCGGCCGAAGCGGATGCCACACCCACACCACCTACGGCCCCACCAATGGCACCGCCAACTGCATCCGAGCCGGCTCCTGCCGCGGTGGTGCCCGACACACCCGTGACCGATCCCGCTGTCATCGCCGCGCTGGCATGGGACGACACGCAGACATTACCCGAGCCGATGGTGCGGGATGGTTCGCGGTGGGTGCCTGTGAAGTGGCGCCAAGTCCCCGCTTGGGGCAGCGATGAATTGGAGGCGTTTTGGGGGGCCTGGCTGCGCAGTTGTGAGCGGCCCGCTGCCGCACTGGCTGCGGCCTGCAGCACCATACGGCAACTGAGCATTGGCGATGATGCGCAGAGGTACGACTGGATCATGCGGACGTGGCAACCGTATCAAGTGGTGTCAACCACTGGCGCCGCGGGCGGTCTGTTGACGGGTTATTTTGAACCCATGATGCGCGCCACACGCCTGAAGACGCCGGAAAATCAAACCCCGCTGTACGCGCCACCCGTTGGATTGCGTAACGGCGACACCTGGTTCACCCGCGAACAAATGGAGACGGACCCCCGCGCGCTGGCCGCTTTGGAGGGGCGTGAGTTGGCATGGGTCAGTGATCCCATTGACGCCTTGATTTTGCAAATTCAAGGGTCTGGTCGGGTTCAGATTCAAGAGCCCGATGGGCGGATACAAACCGCGCGCCTCGCGTTCGCGGCGCACAACGGCCACACCTACCAAAGCGTCGCGCGTGGCTTGTTGGATAGCGGCGCGATCACCGAGCCCTCTTGGCCGGCGATTAAGGCGTGGGCCGCCGCCAATCCTGCCGAGGTTCAGCGCATGATTTGGCGCAACCCGCGCACGGTCTTTTTTCGCGAAGAGGATCTGTCGGACATGGATGCCCAAGCGGGCCCCAAGGGTGCGCAAGGGGTACCACTGACGCCCATGCGTTCGATTGCGGTTGATCGCAGAAGCATTCCCTATGGCACGCCGGTCTGGATGACGACCACAGGACCGACCTTCAAAACAGCACGCTTGGTCATGGCGCAAGATACGGGCGGGGCCATCCTTGGGGCGGTTCGGGCGGACTTTTTTACCGGTTGGGGTGATGAAGCGGCGCAACTGGCGGGGGGGTTAAAGCAACCTTTGCGCTTGTGGGCTTTGTGGCCTAGGCGTTAAGCTCGGCTTGTTAATCATTTTCGAGAGGTCGAACCATGAATGCCCCACTGTCCGAGCAAGCGTTGCAAACGCTGAAAGCGGCGAGTTTGGAAGACAAGTACACGGTGCCGGTAGGCCGCGTGTTCATGAGTGGGGTGCAAGCATTGGTGCGCCTGCCGCTGTTACAGCGTGCGCGCGACGAGCAGGCCGGTCTCAAAACTGCGGGATTTATCAGTGGCTATCGCGGGTCCCCCCTGGGTAACTACGACCAAGCCTTGCAAAAAGCGAAGCGCTATTTAGATGCGCAGAACGTTGTGTTTCAACCGGGGGTCAACGAGGAGCTGGCAGCGACCGCCATTTGGGGCACCCAGCAATTGGCCTTTGCGCCAAAGGCCGAGCAACTGCACGATGGGGTGTTTGGGATTTGGTACGGCAAAGGCCCTGGCGTTGACCGCTCTTCTGATGTGTTCAAACACAGCAACATGGCGGGCACCTCGCCGCTGGGCGGTGTGTTGGCCGTGGCGGGTGATGACCACGTGTCGAAAAGCTCAACGGTGGCTCACCAAAGCGATCAGATTTTCCAAGCCTGTGGGTTTCCTGTTTTCTTTCCCGCGTCCGTACAGGATATTTTGGATGCCGGTCTTCATGCCATCGCGCTGAGTCGCTTTGCAGGCGTGTGGGTGGGTATGAAAACTATCCAGGAAATTGTTGAATCCAGTGCCACGGTGATCGTCGACCCCGCCCGTGTGACCGTCAAGATCCCGGACTTTGCCATGCCTGCCGACGGGGTCCACATTCGTTGGCCCGATCCACCCCTGGTGCAAGAGCAGCGGTTGTTCGACGTCAAGTTACCCGCGGCGCGCGCCTACATCGAAGCCAACCATCTCAATCACAACGTGATTGAGGGACCGGCAGATCGTTTCGGTATCGTTGCCAGTGGCAAGGCCTACAACGACACCCGTCAAGCGCTCCAAGACCTCGGCCTCGACGATGCTGCCTGCCAGCGCGCCGGTATCCGCGTGCACAAAGTGCTGGCAGTTTGGCCTTTAGCGCCTGCGACGGTTCAAGCGTTTGCAAAAGGGCTGCAGGAAATTGTGGTCGTCGAGGAAAAGCGCGCGCTCATTGAGCCGCAGATTAAAGATATTTTGTACGGATTGCCTGATGCCGAGCGCCCGCGCGTGGTGGGCAAGCTCAACGGCGACGTGCTGGCGTCAAATGCCGAGACATTGGTGCGTGCCAACGCCGACTTGAGCGCGTCGCTTGTCGCGCAGGCGCTGGCCAAGCGGTTGACGAGCTGGGACTTGCCGGCCGATATTCAGGTACGCATCGACCAGGCCCTGACCGCACTGAACCTGAAAGAGCAAGACATGAGCGCGCTTGCCAAGGCCGGTATGCCGGCCGAGCGCATGCCTTGGTTTTGCTCGGGTTGCCCTCACAACACCTCGACCAAAGTGCCTGAAGGCTCGCGTGCGATGGCGGGCATTGGCTGCCACTTCATGTCCGTTTGGATGGACCGGTCGACTGTTGGCTTTACGCAAATGGGTGGCGAGGGCGTCCCATGGGTGGGGCAATCGCCCTTCACGCGGGAGCCTCACGTGTTCGCGAACCTCGGTGATGGCACTTACTTTCACAGCGGGTTACTAGCGATTCGTCAGAGTGTGGCCGCGGGCGTCAACATCACTTACAAGGTTTTGTACAACGACGCTGTCGCCATGACCGGCGGCCAGCAGGTGGGCGAGCGACCCGAGGGTCACTCCGTCGTCCAAATCGCGGGTAGCGTGACGGCTGAAGGGGCGAAGCGCGTGACGGTGGTCACAGACCAGCCCGAGAAGTACCAGGGCGTCACACTCCCGGCCGGTGTCGCCGTGGCGCACCGCGATGAATTGGCTCAGATCCAAATGGACTTCCGCGCCATCCCTGGCACCACCGTCATCATTTATGACCAAACGTGTGCCACTGAGAAACGCCGTCGCCGCAAGCGCGGTACCTTGCTCGACCCCGATGTTCGAGTGGTGATCAACGAAGCCGTTTGCGAAGGTTGCGGTGACTGCGGTGTGCAGAGTAACTGTTTGTCGATCGAGCCGCTTGAGACCCCGTTGGGTCGCAAGCGCACCGTGAACCAACACACGTGCAACAAGGACCAGAGTTGCGTCAAAGGTTTCTGCCCCAGCTTCGTCACCGTTATTGGTGCCGACAGTTCCAAGCGCGCTTTGCAGGCACAACCCAAAGCCGCTGTGCAATTACCGCAGCCGGATGTGGCGCACTTGCCTGCGCCGACACCCTCCGACTTGGCCGCGCCGTGGCGCATCATGGTCGCTGGGGTTGGCGGCACCGGTGTGATCACGATTGGTCAACTGTTGGGCATGGCCGCACACATGGAAGGGAAAGGGGTGGTGACCCTTGACTCTGCCGGTCTGGCACAGAAAGGAGGGGCCACCTGGAGCCACATCACCCTGGCTCGTCAGCAGGACGCCTTGCACGCCACTCGCGTCGATACCGCCGCTGCCGACCTGATTTTGGGCTGCGACCCTGTGGTGACGGCCAGCAAAGAAACTTTGCTGCGCATGCACCCCGTACGGACGCACGTGGCACTCAATGGGCACAGCACACCGACGGCGGCTTTTGTGCACAACACCGATTGGCAAAATCCCGCGGCCGCCTGTCACGCCACCATTGCGGCTGCTGTGTCGGCGGATGCATTGCAAGCTTTTGATGCCGATGCGGTGGCGACACAGCTGTTGGGTAACAGCTTGTTTGTGAACCCGGTGGTCTTGGGTTTTGCGTGGCAGAAGGGTTGGATCCCGCTGCACGAGGCCTCTTTGATGCGAGCCATCGAGCTGAATGGCGTGCAAGTTGCCGCCAATCAAGCGGCGTTTGCGTGGGGCCGTTTGTGCGCCCATGACTGGACCAGCGTCGAGGCCACACTGAGCGCTGTCAAGCAGGCGCAAGCACCGGCGCAGCCCGTCTTGTTCACCCGTAGAGCGAGTCTTGATGACACCATCGCGTTACGCGAGTCGCTATTGACTGCTTACCAAAATGGCGCCTACGCCAAACGCTACACCGATCAAGTCGCGCGGGTGCGTGCCGCTGAGCGCGCGGTAGTGGGTCCCGACAGCGCCCTACCCATCACGCAAACCGTCGCCGAGCAGCTTTACCGCGTCATGGCGATTAAAGACGAGTATGAGGTGGCTAGGCTGCATGCCGATCCCGCTTTCAGTGCGCGCCTGAAGGCCACGTTTGGTACCCAAATCACGCGGCAATATCACTTGGCACCACCTCTTTTGGGCCGAAAAAATGCCACTGGTCAGGCAATCAAAACGACCTTTGGGGGCTGGATGGCGGCGGTATTCCCGATACTCGCCGCAGCCAAAGGTTTGCGCGGTACCGCATTGGACGTGTTTGGTTACACGGATGAGCGTAAAAGTGAGCGCAAACTACGCGATGACTATATCGCCTTGATCGACACCGTGTGTCGTGACCTGACGGTCGAGAACCGCGCCTTGGCGCTGGAACTCGCCAACGTGGTGGCGCCCGTTAAGGGCTTTGGCCATGTGAAGGCGCGCAACATGGCGGCGGCGCGTGCGCGCTGGTCCGAGTTGCTGGATCGTTGGCAGACGGCCTAAGTCTATTTTTGACTGACACGAAACGGATAATCGGAGCCCCTTACAATGCGCGATGGACGCCTCGGTGCTCTTGCCGAGACGGGATTTATTGATTTTGGAGAAACCTGTGTTTATTTCTAACGCTTATGCACAAGCCGCCGGTGGTGACACGGCATCATCATTGATGGGCTTGTTGCCCTTGCTGTTGATGTTTGTGGTGCTGTACTTTGTGATGATTCGTCCCCAGATGAAGCGTCAGAAAGAGCACAAGGTCATGATTGAGGCGTTGGCCAAGGGTGATGAGGTTTCAACCGCCAGTGGTTTGCTGGGCAAGGTCACCAAGTTAGGCGAGACCGTGATCTCGGTTGAAATTGCACCGGGCGTTGAGGTGCAGATGCACCGTGTGTCTGTGGCGCAAGTGCTGCCCAAAGGCTCCGTAAAGTAAAGTTTGTTTGGCACGGTTTGACGACCGATGGCCGTCAAACCTGTCTTAAAGCGGCCCATCGGTGCCGCTTTTTCGCTTTTTAATGTGCCTGCAGATGCAGGCCAAACAACCACCCACTGACGATCGTCAGCGTGGGCGGTGATGTGAGTATCGCCATGAATCGTTACCCCCTGTGGAAGTATGTGGTCATCGTTGTCGCGCTGATCATCGGTACGCTGTACACCTTACCCAATTTCTTTGGAGAGGCGCCTGCCGTGCAGGTTTCACCCGGCAAAACAGCGGTGCGGGTGGACAACGATACGGTGGTTCGTGTGGAGCTGGCGTTGCAGCAAGCGGGCCTGACGGCCGATCGCGTTCAGTTTGACGGTAACTCCATGAAAGTTCGGTTTAACACCACTGACGCGCAGTTGAAGGCGCGCGACGTGGTGGAGCAGACCCTCAATCCGGATCCAACCAACCCGAGTTACGTGGTCGCCTTGAACTTGGTGCCACGTACCCCCAATTGGCTCAGCAGCCTTGGCGGCGCGCCAATGTATTTGGGCTTGGATTTGCGTGGCGGTGTGCACTTTATGTTGCAAGTCGACATGGACGCCGCGCTGACTCAAAAACTTGAAGCCACGGGTGGTGATATCCGCACCACGCTGCGGGATAAAGGGGTACGTCACAGCGGCATCGAGCGTCAAAATCAGACGCTTTGGGTTCGTGCCCGTGACCAAGCCACGCTGGATGCAGCGCAACTGGCGATTCGCAATGCGTTCCCGGATCTGTCTGTCGTGTCCGCTGGGACGCCCACCGATTTGCGCCTGAACGTCAATCTGCTGCCAGCGGCGGCGGCGGCGGTTCAAAGCGCGGCTTTGAAGCAAAACATCACCACACTGCATAACCGCATCAACGAGCTGGGGGTTGCTGAACCAGTCATTCAACAACAAGGCCTTGATCGGATCGTGGTGCAATTGCCCGGCGTGCAGGACACCGCCAAAGCGAAAGATATTTTGGGCCGCACCGCAACCTTAGAGGTTCGATTGGTCGACGAGAGTGCTGAAGGTCGTGCTGCGGAACGTGGACAAGGTAATGTCCCCTTTGGGTCAGAGCGTTACCTGGAGCGCGATGGCCGCGCGGTAATCGTTCTGCGCCAAGTGGTGTTGACGGGTGACAACCTCGAAGATGCGCAACCCGGCTTTGACAGCCAAACGCAAGAGCCCGCGGTTCATTTAAACCTGGATGGCAAGGGCGCGCGGATTTTCAAAGATGTGACGCGTGAAAACGTCGGCAAACGGATGGCCATTTTGCTATTTGAAAAAGGCAAAGGCGAGGTCGTGACTGCACCGGTGATCCGCTCAGAAATCGGCGGTGGTAGGGTTCAGATTTCTGGTCGCATGACGAC
>JBMTSM010000001.1:0-31695 GCA_049448275.1 Burkholderiaceae bacterium | reverse complement strand
CCTTCACCCATGAAAACATGGCGAGCTTCGCGCCGAAGTCGGGTGCCTTTGCAGTCGGGGCAAGCTTGTGTCGAGCGGTAGCGGTTGAGCTCCTCGCGCACGGCGCTGGATTCGGTCTCGCGCAGCCGACGCTCAAAGTTGGGGATAACGCCCTCGAAGGGGTGCTTCTTTGTGACCTTGCGTCCGCCCGACTCCCCGGAGCCCATGAAGTAACTGAACTTAATCGCCTCGTCACCTGAACCGTCCAAAATGACCGCTTGTGTCGTGGCTGGCAACTCCTCAAACGGGGTGTCGATATCGAATCCGTAGTGAGCGGCCAGTGACTCCAAAATGCTGAAGTAGTGCTCGTTGCGTCGGTCCCACCCTTTGATGGCGCCGCTGGCCAAGCTGAGACTGGGAAATGCGACCACCCGGTTTCGGTCGAACACGTCGGTATGGCCCAAGCCGTCACAACTGGGGCACGCGCCTAAAGGTGAGTTGAACGAGAACAAGCGCGGCTCTAGTTCACTCAGTGAGTAGGTGCAGGCGGGGCAGGCATACAGGGCGCTGAACAAATGCGGCTCACCGGTGTCCATTTCCATGGCGATGGCGCGTTGGTCAGCCAAGCGCAGTGCCGCTTCAAAGCTCTCAGCCAAACGCTGTTTGAGTTCGGCGCGCACTTTGAGGCGGTCGACAACCACGTCGATGTCGTGTTTTTCGTTTTTCTTCAGTTCTGGCAGGGCGTCGGCGTCAACGACCACGCCATCAACTCGAAAACGCACGTAGCCTTTGGCTTGCATTTGCGCGAACAGGTCGACAAATTCGCCCTTCTTCTCGCGCGCGACGGGTGCCAAGATCATGATCTTGGTGTCCTCAGGCAGCGCCAACACCGCGTCGACCATTTGGCTCACACTCTGCGCCTGCAAAGGTAGGTCGTGGTCGGGGCAGTGCGGTGTGCCTGCGCGGGCGTATAGCAGTCGCAGGTAATCGTGAATTTCGGTCACGGTACCCACTGTTGAGCGGGGGTTGTGGCTGGTGGCCTTTTGTTCGATGGCGATCGCGGGGGACAAGCCCTCGATGAGGTCGACATCGGGCTTATCCATCATGTGCAAAAACTGGCGCGCATAGGTCGACAAGCTCTCGACATAGCGACGCTGGCCTTCTGCGTACAGCGTGTCAAAAGCCAAACTTGATTTGCCCGAACCGCTGATACCTGTGATCACGACCAGTTGGTCACGCGGCAGGTCGACGTCAATGTTTTTTAAGTTGTGGGTGCGTGCGCCGCGGACGGCGATCGCGCGGGCCGGTTGTTGCGCGGTGTTTGCCGTATCGGCATCCAACATCGCTTCAAGTGCAGCAGCAGAGGGAGAAAGGTGATTCACAAGCCAAAATTCGCGAAAAGGGCAACCCAACATGATAAACCGCTCTGGAGACAATTGCCATAATGGCGGTCTACGATTGCCTTTTGCCGCCGTTCTCCCGCCCCTTAGGGTCAGACCATGTCTTTTGTGACCAACGCCCCCGCTGATGCCCATACGATGACGCCGCTCGAGCGACGCGCCAGCGCGTCTTTGGCCAGCTTGTTTGCGCTGCGGGTGTTGGGGTTGTTTTTGGTGCTACCCGTGTTTGCGTTGGAGGCTTCACGTTACCCCGGTGGTGCTGATGCGGCACAAGTGGGCTTGGCCTTTGGCATTTACGGCTTGGCGCAGGCTTGCTTGCAAATCCCGTTTGGGCTGGCAGCCGATCGATGGGGTCGCAAACCAGTCATCGTATTTGGTCTGCTGTTGTTCGCGCTGGGCAGTCTGTGGGCGGCCGTTGCCACGGACCTTGAAAGCTTGCTCATGGCCCGTGCGCTGCAAGGCAGCGGTGCCATTTCGGCCGCGGTCACCGCGTTGTTAGCCGACCTCACCCGCAATACCGTTCGGACCAAGGGCATTGCCCTTGTTGGAGTGAGTATCTCCGTGATGTTTGTGCTGTCCTTGGTCGTCGCGCCGGGCCTCAACGCCGTGATTGGCTTGCCGGGCTTGTTTGCCTTGACTGCGGGACTTGCCGGCCTGGGTGTGGTTGCGGTGTTGTGGTGGGTGCCTCGCGCGCCGACCTTAAAGCAGCGTGTTGACCCCTTGAATGGCTTGCGCGCCGTCCTGCAAAACCCCCAGTTGCTGCGCTTGAATTTTGGTGTGTTCAGTTTGCATGCGATCCAGTTGGCGATGTGGATGGTCATTCCTGATTTGTTGGTACGTGCCGGGTTGATCAAGGTCGCGCATTGGCAGGTCTATTTGCCCGCGGTGCTGGGGTCACTGGTGGTGTTGGGCGGTGTGTTGTTCCGGTTGGAGCGACGGGGCTATTTACGCGGCGCCTTGCTCACAGCGGTCGTGTGTTTGCTGTTATCGCAGGTGGGTTTTTATGCCTATTTACACACCGGCTCGACGGCGACATGGGGGTATCTATCGGGGCTCGGGATTATTGGGTTTTTGTTATTTTTGTTTTTCATCGGCTTCAACGCCATGGAGGCGAGCCAGCCCAGTTTGGTCTCGAAATTTGTCGTACCCGAGCACCGAGGTGCTGCGTTAGGCGTCTTTAATACCGCGCAGAGTCTGGGCTTCTTTGTGGGTGGTGCGGCCGGGGGCTGGTTGTTGCAGAACACCAGCGCGCCCGCTGTTTTTGCCACCTGCGCCGGTTGGCTCTTGGTATGGGCGCTGTTAATTCGCGGTTTGAAGCCGCAACAGGCCATCTATTAAAGCGGCATCACTCGTGCTTGGCGGGTGTGACGGGTTGCCCGGTCACCCTTGAAATCATGTGTTCAGAAAGCGTGGTGTAAAGCGGGCGGCTGATCAAGCGCGAGATCAGGCTGGCAATCATGGCTGAGGCCATTAACGACAACACCATCGGACGACCATCCAACATTTCCATCACGATGATGAAAGATGTCAAAGGCGCTTGCGTCACTGCAGCCAGGAAGCCGGCCATGCCCATGGCGATGAGGGCCGGTAAGATCAGTTGATCGTCGGCGCTGAGGGTCAGTTGGGCGACGTCATGGCCGATGCCCGCGCCGATTGACAGCGAGGGCGCAAAGATACCGCCGGGAACCCCGCACCAGGTGGAGATCCAGGTAGCAATGAGCTTGAGTAAAAAATAGAGTTTGGATATGTCGGCCTCGCCAGACAGCATGGCACGCACTTCCTCGCCTCCGGCCCCGAACGTTGCGCCGTGGGTTACCAAACCGATAATGGCCACGACCAAGCCGCCCGCGGCGGCGAAACGGATGGGGTTGCGGGCGCGGTAATCGCTGAAGCGATCAGGCGAGCCAGTCAATGACGCGGCGAGCAAGCGCGAAAACAGGCCGCCAAATGCACCGCAACAAACGATGACCAACAGTGCCGGGACGACGGCGCTCCAGTCGAGGGTGGGCACCACCATGGAGCCAAAATAGGCATAGTTGCCAAAGGCGGAAACACCCATCAAACCGGCCAAAACGATGGCGGCGATGATCAAACCACTGTTGCGGGACTCCAGCTTGCGCGATAACTCCTCGATGGCGAATACAACCCCGGCCAGCGGCGCATTGAATGCCGCCGCGATGCCCGCTGCACCACCGGCAACCAACAGCGCATGCTCATTCATAGCGGACCCTGGGCGCAGCCAACGCCGCGCATCGTGCATGACGCCAGCAGCGACTTGCACAGAGGGACCTTCGCGCCCCATGGACAGGCCCGCCAACATGCCCGCTGTGCCCAACACCATTTTGGCGAAGGTGAGTTTGAGCGATACGAAGTGACCGCGTTCAGACGCCGGCAAGGCGGGGTCAAGGGTGGCCATCACCTGTGGGATGCCTGAGCCTGCAGCGCCCGGCGCGTAACGCCGCGTGAGCCAAACGATAGCTGCGGTGAGCGCCGGCGTCCAGATGAGTACCGCTAAAGGTTGTGCGCTGTAGAGCTGGCTGAACCAGTGGTACGCCTGCTCGCTCATGATGGTGAAAACAACCACCGCCAAACCCGCCATTGCGGCGTACCCCATGACGATGGCGCGACCCAACCACGCTTTGCCGTCCGACAACTCGTCATGTAGGTTTTTGAGGAAGTTTGGTTCTTCTTGTTGCATGCGGGGAGCCCCATTTTGGCATGGACTTTTGGGCTCACGCACGTCGATTGGGGCACAATGTCACCATCAACCCCCCGATTTGTGGGAAATTTGCAATGTTGCCAAGCCCCGTCGGCTTGGCGTTAATCGTCAATAGGATTTTGTGTCATGGCATCAGTCAATAAAGTCATCCTCATCGGTAACTGCGGGCGCGACCCCGAAGTGCGCTACATGCCCTCAGGGCAAGCGGTCGCCAACGTGAGCATCGCGACCACCAGCCGTCGCAAGGATCGCAATTCAGGTGAAATGATTGAGGACACCCAATGGCACCGCGTCACGTTTTACGAGCGTCTGGCAGAAATCGCTGGCGAATACGTTAAAAAAGGTCGCCCCATTTACGTCGAAGGTCGTCTGAAGTACGGCAAGTACACCGACCAGTCGGGCGTCGAGAAAAACACCGTCGACATCATCGCGACCGAGTTGCAGTTACTGGGCAGCCGTGAAGGCATGGGCGGCCCCAGCGAGGGCGGTGGGCAATCCTACGGCGGCGGTGCACCGCGTGCTGCCGCACCGGCCGCTGCGCCAGCGCCCCGTCAAGCGCCGCCGCAAGCCCCCGCGGCAACGGGCTTTGATGACATGGATGACGACATCCCGTTCTGAGCCTGCTTTTCTGTCGTCGTTAAAGCGCGCCGCGCGAACCCCTCAGGGTGCCGCGCTGAGCGTATAACCTGCCGCTTTGAGGCAGTCACCCAAGTGCTCGATATGCGCGGGACCCACCTCGCAACAGCCGCCGACAATGCGGGCACCCATGGCCACCCAGCCCATGGCGTGTTCTGCGTAGGCTTCGGGGTTGAGATCGCGGCGCACGGCGAGCCCAGCGACCGTGCTGCCTGCGGCCAGTGATGCCGCGTTGGTGAAGCCGTTGGCGTAGCCCCCGAAAGGCAATCCGCTTGCCGCTAAGACGGGTAGCCCCTGCGTAATCGCTTCGGGCCATGAGCAATTGATCAATACCGCTGCCGCGCCACAGGCCTTGGCTGCTGCCACGCCGTCGGCCAACGACTCACCCGAGCGCAGTCGGGTGCCGTCTTGGTCATCAACCGTCATCCCGACCCAGACTGGGTGACCACTCTCTTTGCCTGCGGTAGCGGCCGTTTGCACTTCTCTCACCGTGGTGAGGGTTTCGCATAAAAACAAATTGACCCCGTCTTTTTGCGCCGAGACCAAGGCGCGGTAATCGGCCAGACAGGCGGCTTCAGAAGGGACGTCCTCGGCGTGGTAGCTGCTAACCAGTGGCGGTAAACAGCCTGCGATAGCGACTGGGTGCGCGGGTTTGGTTTGTGCAATGGCGCGCTGGGCAGCCGTGATGGCGGCTTGGTGCAACTCGCCGAAAGCGGCACTGAGGCCGTGCTTGGCCAAGCGCACGGGGGTGGCGCTGTAGTTGTTTAAGGTGATGACTCGCGCGTCGGCTTGGATGTAGTCCGCATGCACGGTGGTGACGAGATCGGGCTCGTCGCGCATCACGGTGGCTGACCAAAGGGGTGTGGGTGCATTGGCCGAGCGTTTGATCAGCTCTTGGCCCATGCCGCCGTCCAGCAGGACAACGGTTTGTTGGTTGGACATGAGGTCTCTCTTTTAAATGGGGGAGTTAATCAATGACACCGCCACCCAAGCAAATTTCGCCGTCGTATAAGACGGCGCTTTGTCCGGGTGTGACCGCCCATTGCGCTTCGGGGAAGGTCAGTTGTATGTCGGCTGGGCTAACCACGGTAAGTTGGCAGGGCGCATCACTTTGGCGATAACGGGTTTTAGCGGCGATGGCCCGTTGGTCGACGTCGACTGGCGGCTCACCCGCAACCCAACTCACATCGAGTGCGCGTAACTGGTGGCTGAGCAACCAGGGGTGATCATGGCCTTGTACGGCCCACAGGGTGTTGGTTTCCATGTGTTTGCGCGCAACAAACCACGGCGCATGGTCACTGGTACCGCGCGCTTGCCCTTTTGTTTTGAGTCCCCCAATACCCAAACCTTGGCGCTGACCCAGCGTGTAAAAGCTCAAGCCCACATGCTGCCCGATGGTTCGGCCGGTGTCGTCTTTGATTGGACCGGGTGTTTGGGAAATGTAGCGATTCAAAAACTCGCGGAACGGGCGCTCGCCGATGAAGCAAATTCCGGTGGAGTCTTTTTTCTTGGCATTTGGCAGACCAATGTCCTGTGCAATTTGCCGCACCTGGGTCTTGTGCAGCTCGCCAACTGGGAACATCGTTTTGGACAACTGTGCTTGATTGAGGCGGTGTAAAAAATAGCTCTGGTCTTTGCTGTTATCCAGGCCCTTGAGCAGTTCAAATTGACCACCACGTTCGCGAACCCGCGCGTAGTGCCCAGTCGCAATGTGCTCCGCACCCAGGCGCATAGCGTGGTCAAGGAAGGATTTGAACTTGATCTCTGCGTTGCACAGGATGTCGGGGTTGGGGGTCCGACCCGCTTGATACTCGCTGACAAACGCAGCGAAAACGCGGTCTTTGTATTCCGCTGCGAAGTTGACGTGCTCGATTTCAATGCCTACGACATCAGCGACGGCCGCTGCATCGACGAAGTCAATGTTGCTTGAACAGTATTCGGAGTCATCGTCGTCTTCCCAGTTCTTCATGAAGATGCCGACGACCTCGTGCCCCTGCTTCTTCAGTAGATGGGCTGTGACCGCGGAGTCCACGCCACCAGAAAGTCCAACCACAACCCGAGAGAGCGCCATGCCTGTTTAATCACGAAAGAAAAAGACGAGAGTCATCACCACACCGGTTGCGATGACCACGGTTCGAACCCACTGGATGGGCATGCGCTTTGCCAACTTGGCACCACTGAAGCCGCCAATGGTCGCGCAAAACATCATGAGCAGGCCCTCTGGCCATGCCACCGCACCGGCCCAAACGAAGGCCGCCACCGACAGCAGCGACAGGACCAAAGAGTTGACGTTTTTTAAGGCGTTCACGGTGTGTAACCGCGTTTCACCGACTAAACCGTACAGCGCCATGAGCAAAATGCCCAGTCCGCCGTTGAAGTAGCCACCGTAAACACAGACTCCCAACAAGCCGAATAAGCGAGCCCCCCTGAGATGCGTGGCTTCAACCGTGGGTTTACCCTGCGCCGCATGCCGGGCAGCTAAACGCGGCCCAATGGCGAACAAGACAGTTGCGAACATCAAGAGCCACGGGATCAGACCCGAAAACACCCGCGCCGGTGTGACCAATAGCAAGAGGGCGCCAATGAGCCCACCAGCTGACGCAACCGCAAATTCCTGTAGCAGCAGGCGCCGTGGCAAGGCAGTGAGCTCTTGCTTGAAGCCGAAGATACTGCCGGCATAACCCGGACTGACTGCCAGCGCGCTGGTGGCGTTGGCGGATATCGGGGGCACCCCAGCGAACACAAGCGCTGGAAAGGTGAGGAAGCTGCCGCCGCCCGCGATGGCGTTGAGCACGCCGGCACTGAACGCGGCGACGGCGAGCAAAGCGATGGTGTCGAGGGTCATGTGGCGGACGGCGTCCAAACAGAGGGATGCGTGGTCACCAAACCCAGGTCGTAGCGCTTACCTGCCATGTGATCTTGAATGCTTTGCCAAACCAGTGGGCTGCGGTGCAGGGCTTGCGTGGCCTCGATTTCGTCGGGGGTCATCCAAACAGCCCGAATGATGCCTCGGTCAAGTTTTCTTTCGGGGTCAAGTGTCCCAACGTCGCCGGTGTAAGCGAAGCGCAGGTAAGTGACGTCTTCATCCTTGCTGCCGGCGCGAGGGCGCTGGAATCGCGCCAAGTAGATGCCGACCAAAGCGGTGGGGGTGAATTGATAAGCGGTTTCTTCGAGCGCTTCACGCGCGCAGCCCGCCTCTGGGCTCTCGCCGGGGTCCAAATGCCCGGCTGGGTTGTTCAATCGAACGCCCTCGGGGGTGTGCTCTTCGACGAGCAGATAGCGCCCATCGTCCCGGGCCATGATGGCCGCAACGGTCGCACTGGGTTTCCAACGTTGACGTGACATGTCCCGATTATCACGCCTTTTAGTAGACAAATTCTTTACAATACGGGCACGTTACCCTGTAAGCGTCCGCCAAGTTTGTAAAATTAGCGCCTGCTTATATCTGGGGCTACACCCGTCAATTGAGCCGAGGTGTGCGTCAAACCCCCTCCCTGTATCCAATGGAGAATTCACCATGAAAATTGGCGTCGCTGCCGAAACACAAGCCGGCGAGACCCGGGTTGCGGCAACACCCGAAACGATCAAGAAACTGGTCGCTCAAGGCCATACGGTCTGCGTTCAAACTGGCGCAGGCGTGGCGGCCAGCTGCCCTGACAGTGCATATGAGGCCGTCGGTGCGAGCATCGTTGATGCCGCGGGCGCACTCGGTTGCGAGCTGGTCTTGGTGGTGCGTGCACCCGATACCACACAGGTCGCGCTGATGAGCAAAGGTGCAACGGTCATTGGCATGTTGAACCCCTTTGATGCAGAGGGTCTGGCGCGCTTGGCGCAAGCCGGTCTCACCGGTTTCGCGCTGGAAGCTGCGCCACGCACCACACGCGCTCAGAGCATGGACGTGTTGTCATCACAGGCCAACATTGCAGGCTACAAGGCCGTGATGCTGGCGGCAAATGAGTACCAGCGGTTTTTCCCGATGCTGATGACAGCAGCCGGCACGGTCAAGGCTGCGCGGGTCGTGATTTTGGGCGTTGGCGTTGCGGGCCTGCAAGCGATTGCAACCGCCAAGCGCCTGGGGGCCGTGATTGAGGCCAGCGATGTACGCCCCAGCGTGAAAGAGCAGATTGAATCTTTGGGTGGCAAGTTCATCGACGTCCCCTTTGAAACCGACGAAGAGCGGGAAGCCGCTGAAGGCGTGGGTGGTTACGCCAAGCCGATGCCACCCAGCTGGCTGGCGCGCCAGCGTGCCGAGGTCGCCAAGCGTATCGCTTTGGCGGATGTGGTTATCAGCACCGCGCTGATCCCAGGTCGACCAGCGCCAGAGTTGATTTCAGCGGAAATGGTCGCCAGCATGAAGCCCGGCGCAGTGATCGTTGATATTGCTGCTGGTCGTGGTGCGGCTGGACCGCACGGTGCGCCCGGCGGTAATTGCCCGTTGACGCAAGCCGACCAAGTGATCACCACTGACAACGGCGTTCGCATCGTTGGCTACACCAACTTGGCGGCGATGGTCGGTGCAGACGCATCGGCGCTGTATGCGCGCAACGTGCTGGACTTCTTGAAGCTCGTTGTCGACAAGGACAAAGGCTTCCACATCGACATGGACGATGACATCGTGGCCGCCTGCCTCATGACACGTGACGGCCAAGTGCTGCGTGCCTGAAGTTACCCATACCAACCAACAGAGATCAGTAGGACCCTATGGCACTCATTGACCCAACCATCACCAACCTCATTATTTTTGTGTTGGCCATCTACGTGGGTTACCACGTGGTGTGGACTGTTACGCCCGCTTTGCACACGCCTTTGATGGCGGTGACGAATGCGATTTCTGCCATCGTGATCGTCGGTGCCATGCTGGCTGCCGCACAAACCGAGACTGGTTTGGGTAAGACGCTCGGTGTCGTGGCTGTTGCCCTGGCGGCCGTCAACGTTTTTGGCGGGTTCATGGTGACGCGCCGCATGCTGGAGATGTTTAAAAAGAAAGAGCGCCCCGCTAAATCAGGAGAAAAAGCATGAGCATGAACGTTGTCACGCTCCTGTATTTGGTAGCGAGTGTTTGCTTTATTCAGGCGCTAAAGGGCCTGTCCCATCCCACCACTTCGATCCGAGGCAACATCTTCGGTATGGTCGGTATGACCATCGCGGTGTTCACCACAGCAGCCTTGATCTATGAGGTGTCGGGTGGTTCGCTGGTCGGCCTGAGCTACGTGCTCGTGGCGCTGGTCATCGGTGGTGCCGCGGGCGGCATCATGGCGCAACGCGTTGAGATGACCAAAATGCCAGAGCTGGTTGCATTCATGCACAGCATGATTGGTCTGGCCGCTGTATGTATCGCTGCGGCGGCCGCGCTCGAACCATCTGCATTTGGTATCGCGGCTCCCGGGTTGCCGATCCCAGGTGGTAACCGCATTGAGCTGGCCTTGGGGTCATTCATCGGCGCGGTCACCTTCTCAGGTTCGGTGATTGCGTTCGGCAAGTTATCTGGCAAATACAAGTTCCGCTTGTTCCAAGGTTCGCCGGTGACGTTCAAGGGGCAGCACCAATTGAATGCGGCCCTGGGCTTGTTGGCCTTGTTCTTCTGCGTGGGGTTTTGGGCGACAGAGAGTGGCGCTGACTTCGCATTCGTCACCTTGCTCGGCTTCATCTTGGGTGTCTTACTGATCATCCCAATTGGCGGCGCTGACATGCCCGTGGTTGTTTCCATGCTCAACAGTTATTCGGGCTGGGCGGCGGCGGGGATCGGCTTCTCCCTAAACAACAGCATGTTGATCATTGCTGGCAGCTTGGTGGGTAGCTCCGGTGCGATTCTCAGCTACATCATGTGCAAGGCCATGAACCGGTCTTTCTTCAGCGTGATCCTGGGTGGATTTGGCGGCGAGGCAAGTGACGCTGCGGCGGGCAGTGCGGTCCAGCGCAATGTGAAAAGCGGCAGCGCAGATGATGCCGCCTTCATCTTGGGTAACGCGGAAACCGTGGTGATCGTGCCCGGCTATGGCCTGGCGGTTGCCCGCGCGCAGCACGCAGTGAAAGAGTTGGCCCACAAGTTGACCGAAATGGGCGTGACTGTCAAATACGCGATCCATCCAGTTGCTGGCCGCATGCCGGGTCACATGAACGTTTTGTTGGCTGAGGCCGAAGTGCCCTACGACCAAGTGTTCGAGATGGAAGACATCAACAGCGAGTTCGGTCAAGCCGACGTGGCGATCATTTTGGGTGCAAACGATGTGGTGAACCCAGCCGCTCACACCAAAGGCAGTCCTATTTATGGCATGCCCATTTTGGAAGCCTACAAAGCCAAAACCGTTATTGTGAATAAGCGT
Organism: Burkholderiaceae bacterium; assembly: GCA_049448275.1. GTDB lineage: Bacteria > Pseudomonadota > Gammaproteobacteria > Burkholderiales > Burkholderiaceae_C > RS62. The sequence continues at coordinate 20,638 of JBMTSM010000001.1, read as the reverse complement.
TCGATGGCTGCAGGTTATGCAGGCTTGGATAACGAACTGTTCTACATGGACAAAACCATGATGGTGTTCGGCGATGCCAAGAAGGTTATCGAGGACATGACCAAAGCCATGGAGTGACCGCGTTATCGGTCTCACGAAAAAGGCGCCTCAGGCGCCTTTTTTTATGCCGCGATGTCGACCGATCGCGACCAAAGACCGAGGGTTTCCCTGCGGTGCAAAAGGCTTTGGCGTTCGGTATAGTAACGTCAGTTTTGCGTCAGCTTCCCAGCAAGTCTGACGCCTAACCCCGCGTTTTTAAAGCTAAAAATCTTGGAGAAGCAAATGCTGTCAGATACCAGCGCCCGGCCGTGGTTGTCAAAATACCCTGAAGGCGTCCCCGCCGATGTTGATACCAGTGCGTACCACTCATTGGTCGATTTGCTTGACAGCAATTTCCAAAAATACAGTGATCGCACCTGCGTGAGTTTTTTGGGTAAGGCAATCAGCTATCAAACCATCGACCACGCATCGGTTGCCTTGGCGACTTACTTTCAGGGCTTGGGGTTGGTCAAGGGTGACCGCGTGGCGTTGATGATGCCCAACACGCCTCAATACCCTGTGGCAGTCGCTGCATTGATGCGTGCAGGCATGGTGGTCGTTAACGTTAACCCTCTTTACACCGCCCGCGAACTCGAATTCCAACTCAAGGATTCTGGTGCCAAAGCGATTGTCATCATCGAGAACTTTGCCGCCACCTTGGAGGCCTGTATTGCCAATACAGGGGTCAAGCATGTGGTTCTGACCTCGATGGGGGACATGCTCGGCACACTCAAAGGTGCACTCGTGAATTACGTGGTGCGAAACGTCAAAAAAATGGTGCCCGAGTTCGACTTATCCGGCGCTGTGCGCTTCAATGATGCGGTTGCGAGAGGTAAGCGGGGTCGTCTGCAAGCGACTGATATTTCGGGCGAAGACGTCGCCGTCTTACAGTACACGGGCGGCACGACTGGGGTCTCTAAGGGGGCGGTCCTGCTGCACCGTAACTTGGTCGCCAACGTTATCCAATCCGAGCAATGGAACGCGCCTGCCATGCGGGGCCTACCTGCTGACGAACAGTTGTGTGCCATTTGCGCGCTGCCGCTGTATCACATCTTCGCGTTTACCGTAAACATGATGCTGACCATGCACATGGGCGGCAAAACCGTGCTAATTCCCAACCCCCGCGATTTGCCCGCCGTACTCAAAGAGTTGTCCAAGCATCGCTTCCACCTGTTTCCAGCCGTGAGCACTTTGTTCAATGGTTTGGCGAATCACCCTGATTTCAACACCGTGGACTGGTCGCATTTGCGGGTGTCTTTGGGTGGCGGTACCGCCGTTCAAAGCGGTGTTGCCAAGCTGTGGCTCGAAAAAACGGGGTGCCCCATCTGCGAGGGGTATGGCCTGTCGGAGACCTCTCCCTCTGCCTGTTGCAACCCCACCACCAGTCGTCACTTTACGGGGACCATCGGCGTGCCGATTCCAGGGACCTACATGAAGTGCTTGGACGATGATGGGAACGAGGTGGCTTTCGGTCAGCCGGGTGAAATTGCTATCAAGGGCCCCCAGGTGATGGCGGGCTACTGGCAGCGACCCGACGAGACTGCCAAGGTCATGACGGCAGATGGGTACTTCAAAACCGGCGACATTGGTGTGCAGGATGAGTTCGGTGAGTTCAAAATCGTTGACCGTAAAAAGGACATGATCTTGGTGTCCGGCTTTAACGTCTACCCCAATGAGGTCGAGGACGTGGTGTCACAAATGGCTGGTGTGCTGGAGTGCGCCTGTGTTGGCGAACCGGATGACAAAACGGGCGAAGCGGTGAAACTAGTGGTGGTTAAAAAGGCTGAAAACCTCACCGAGCAGGCCATTCGCGATCACTGCCGCGAAAACCTCACGGCGTATAAGCTGCCCAAACCCATCGAGTTCCGAACCTAATTACCTAAAACGCCAGTCGGCAAGGTCTTGCGCCGCGAACTGCGCGGCTGAGATACCGCATGCCGCGGTGGCTGGTCGGGCCCGCCCGCCCTAGCCCAGCCAGCCGCGCTTGCGGAAGTACAGCATAGGAATGATGGCCGAGCAGGCCATCATCCCCAGTGCCATCGGATAACCGTAAGCCCACTGCGTTTCGGGCATGAAACGGAAGTTCATACCGTACAAGCTCGCAATCAGTGTGGGTGGTAACAGCGCGACGCTGGCCACTGAGAAGATCTTGATGATCTTGTTTTGGTTGATGTTGATGAAACCAACGGTGGCGTCCATCAAGAAGTTGATCTTGTCAAACAAGAACGCGGTGTGGGAATCCAAGGAATCCAAGTCGCGCAGAATTTGGCGGGCATCCTCGAATTGATCTGCGTTGAGCATTCGGGCCCGCATCATGAAGCTGACTGCGCGTCGGGTATCCATTACATTGCGGCGAATGCGCCCAGACATGTCCTCGTCCCGCGCGATGGCTGAGAGAACCTTGCCTGCGGTTTCGTCTGTCACATCGCCCGACAGTACGCTGCGGCTGACCGTGTCGAGTTGGTCATAGATCTCTTCAAGGGTGTCCGCGGAGTACTCGGCATCGGCATCGAACAGCGCCAACAAAACATCTTTTGCATCCGTGATCAAGCCGGGTAGGCGACGGGCACGCATGCGCAACAACCGGAAGACGGGCACGTCTTGGTCGTGGATTGAGAACAAGATCCCGCTACCCGCGCTGGTGGCTTGTTGGTTCAAGATGAATGCGACTCGGACCGAGCGAGGATTTTCATCGTCATAAATCAAAAAGTCACTGCGGATGTGCATCTCGCCGTTGTCTTCCTCGTAGAAGCGCGCAGATTCCTCGATGTCATCGGCCATCGCATCTTCAGGAATGCTGAGGTTGTAGGTCTGTTTGACCCACATTTTTTCTTCTGACGTCGGCTCGTCCAAGTCAACCCAAATGGGTTTGAACCGCTTCAAGTCATCTAGCGATTCGATCTCTTCTTGAATCAAACGGCCGTTGGCCAAAGTGAACACGTTGAGCATGGGGCACTTCCGGTTGGGATATCGGTGGCCGCTGACGAGAATCGTCAGACAGGCTGAAAGGGGTAATGTGCGCTTTCAGCCCGAGTGTTCACTGGCGAACTAGCGCTTGGCGCCTGCCAGGAGAATTTGGACTGAAAGCAAGCAACTGGGACTGGCTTCCAAGGAGAATCTCCGTTATCAAAGGTGCCGACATTATCGCACCGACTCGCGAGTCATCCAAGCAGACGAGCGGCGGTTGTGGCGAACGTGCCAAAGTCGTGTGAACGGATGCAGTACATTGGCACCTCGATCCACTGCTAATTTTCTGATGGCGGATAGCCAACAGGTGCCTATGTCCCATACCTCCTTGCCACCCCAGCGAGAGCGCTGGTTGCTGCTCACGCTGGCGGGGATCCAATTCACCTACATCCTTGACTTCATGGTGATGATGCCGTTGGGGCCGCAATTCACCCGCTTATTTGCGATCAGTGATGCGCAGTTTGGCGCCTTGGTATCTGCCTATACATTTTCTGCCGGTGCGTCAGGCCTGGCCGCGTCGGCTTACCTGGACCGCTTCGACCGTAAACGCTTGCTGCTGGTGTTGTACACCTTGTTCGCGCTATCGACCATGGGTTGCGCATTGGCGGGGTCTTATGGCCAGTTCTTCGCCGCCCGCGTCGGTGCAGGCGTGTTTGGCGGGGTATTGTCGGCACTGATTCAAACCATCTTGGCCGACGTCGTCCCGTTCGAACGCCGCGGGCGCGCCATGGGTGTCGTGATGTCTTCATTTTCTGTGTCGACGGTTGCGGGCGTGCCGTTAGGGCTGTATCTGGCGGCCGCCTTTTCGTGGCACGCACCATTCTGGATGGTGGTGGGTTTGTCCGCGTTGTTTGGCGTGATGGCGTACTTTTTGGTCCCCCAATTGAGAGGTCATCTTGACCACCCTGACCGGCATTCAGTTTGGGGCGAGATCGTGGCGACCGTGAGTGAGCGCAACCACCAGTGGTCGTTCGCCTTCACGATGGTCAGCATTCTCACGAGCTTCATGGTGATTCCCTACATCACGATCTATCTTGAAACCAATTTAGGTGTCTCGAACCGCCAGATCCCGTTGCTCTACCTGGCAGGGGGCGCTGCGACCCTGATCAGCGCACGCTGGATTGGTGTGACATCGGATCGGCTGGGTAAACGCTTGGTTTACGAGCGTTTGGCGTTGTGGGTTGGGATACCTTTATTCACGCTGACCCTGATGCCGCCGGTGCCATTTTGGGTGTTGACGCTGATTTACGTGCTGTTTTTTGTGATCGTTACTGGCCGCATGATCCCCAGCATGGCGATCGTATCCGCCGCGGCCAATCCCAGACGCCGGGGGACTTTCATGGCCATTTCTGGCGCCCTGCAGTCGTTTTCGATGGGGCTGGCTGCGCTGGTGGGTGGACTGATCATCGGTCGATCGCCTGATGGGCTGGTCACAGGCTACTGGATCACGGCGTTGCTTGGGACATTGGCCAGTTTTGCATCGGTATGGCTGGTCCGGCGCATCCAATTGCCCGAAGGTACCGGCCCACGAGAGCTGCCAAAAAGTAATTGAAAAGAGTTACATATTTCTGATTGCTGCGCTGCAAGATTGCCAAAGACAGGGGGTGTGTGCATAGTGGGGTTGAGTCGGTCAAAGTCGCTTTGGGCGGGACCGCTCACCCCGCCCATTGTTTCGTCACCCTGAGCTGAGGAGGCTTAATTATGAACTTGACAATCAGCGGACACCATCTTGATGTGACCCCTGCTTTGCGGGCTTATGTCACCACCAAACTCGACCGGATTACGCGCCACTTCGACCAAGTTGTTGATGTCAGAGTGCTGCTGACGGTTGACAACCTGAAGGAGAAAGACCTGCGTCAGCGCGCAGAGTGCAATATTCACGTCAAGGGAAAGGACTTATTCGCAGAAAGTGCCCATGCTGATTTGTATGCTGCTTTAGATGATTTAGCCGACAAAATGGATCGCCAAGTGCTGCGCCACAAGGACAAAGCGCAGGACCATAACCACCAGCCCGCCAAACGAATGATGTAGTCTTCGCGCCACTTTTTGGGCAATCCGGCAAAAAAGTGGTAAAAATGGCGCACTGCAACAAGCCACCTACGTTTAGGTGGCTTTTTCTTGATCGGTCGGGCGCAATGCGGCACACTGTGCGGTCGTTGCGTTGCATCAGAGGAATTTCATGAATCGTTTGTCTGCAATATTGCCGCTTGAACAGGTCGCGGTGGGCCTCGACGCCTCCAGCAAAAAGCGTGCATTTGAAGAAGTCGGCTTGCTGTTCGAAGCCCGCCACGACTTGAATCGTTCATTAGTGACTGACAGTTTGTTCGCTCGAGAGCGCTTGGGCTCCACCGGTTTAGGGCATGGCGTCGCGATTCCCCATGGCCGGATCAAAGGCCTGAAGCAGCCGATGGCTGCGGTGTTTCAACTGAACGCGCCCATTGCCTTTGATGCCCCTGATGAGTTGCCTGTTAACCTGTTAATTTGCTTGTTGGTGCCAGAGGCGGCCACCCAAAAGCACCTTGAAATTCTGAGTGAGATTGCTGAGATCCTCAGTGATGCCGAATTGCGTGAGCGCATGAAGACCGCGACCTCCGCAGAGGCTCTCCACCAACTGGTCGCGAATTGGCAATCCGCCCACGCACCCGCTTAAACCTCGTTAACCACACATGCGCCCCACGGTCATCAGTGCGGATGTGTTGTTTGAAGACCATCGCAAGCGACTCAAGCTAGATTGGCTGGGTGGTCGCGGCGCCTCGGAGCGTCGCTTTGATGAGCTGGCCATCCGGGCCGCTCGTTCGGGCGCCGACCTGGTTGGCTACCTGAATTACATCCACCCCTACCGCGTTCAAGTTTTGGGTGAGCGCGAGGTGGCCTATTTGGGCAAGGGCGACGCCATGGACTGCGCGCGGCGTGTCTCACGAATCGTCACTTTAGAGCCGCCCGCGCTTTTTTTAGCCGATGGCCAGGTGGCGCCGCCGGAATTGCTCTCTATGTGCGAGCGGGCCCAAATTCCTCTGTTTACGACTCACGAGTCTTCCGCTTTCGTCGTCGATGTCTTGCGGGCTTACCTCTCCAAACACTTCGCAGAGCGCTCGACCATGCATGGTGTGTTCATGGATATTTTGGGGATGGGGGTGTTGATCACGGGTGAGTCCGGTCTGGGTAAAAGTGAGTTGGGCCTTGAGTTGATCTCGCGGGGCCACGGGTTGGTCGCCGACGACGCGGTCGATTTGTTTCGCATCAACCAAGCCACCATTGAGGGCCGCTGTCCTGAGCTGTTGCGTAACCTCCTAGAGGTGCGCGGGATCGGCTTGTTGGACATCAAGGCGATCTTTGGTGAGACCGCAGTCCGTCGAAAGCTTCGCCTCAAGCTCATCGTGCACTTGGTGCGCAAAGAGACCATGGAGCGTAAATATGAGCGTATGCCCCATGAGGCGCTGTCGCAGGACGTGCTGGGTGTGCCGGTTCGCAAGGTGATCATCCAAGTGGTGGCTGGACGCAACATTGCCGTGTTGGTGGAGGCCGCTGTGCGCAACACCATTTTGCAATTACGCGGTATCGATACCTATTCGGATTTTGTCGAACGCCAGCGCTTGGCGATGGAAAGTGGGCTCGATTAGTTGCTGCCCCAGCGGTCGCTAGCCTGCTTATTGCTTTGCACGGTGTGCGCAGTCTTTCCGCGTGCAGTGGGCATATAGCGATAGCGCATGCTCTTGGAGCTGGAACCCCCGCGATTTGGCAATATCGTGCTGGCGGCGTTCAATCTCGGCGTCCATGAACTCCTCAACGCGGCCGCAGTCGAGGCAGACCAAGTGGTCGTGGTGCTGGCCAGCGTCAAGCTCATAAACCGCCTTTCCAGACTCGAAGTTGCTGCGTAGCAGCAAACCGGCTTGCTCGAACTGCATGAGCACGCGGTAGACGGTTGCGAGACCGATGTCGGCCCTTTCCTCGAGCAAAATCCGGTAGACATCTTCCGCGCTCAGGTGGCGCTGCGCTGCTTTTTGGAAGGCCTCCAATATTTTCAAGCGCGGCCCCGTGGCTTTGAGGCCCGTATTCTTTAGTTCGTCGAGGGTGTTCATGCGTTCGGATGAAAAAATCAGGGCGGGGGCGTTATTTCAGTGAATGGCTCAAGGGGGACCCCCCTGAACTACAATCTTTACATCATAGTTGCCTCCTTTTTACCCTGTGTGAGGGGCGACTTCAATCGGGGCTTGCCTGCCCTCATAGGTGCCTTTGTCTGATGCCAAATTATTTTGATTCCATTCGGCGCGCGACCCGAGGGTTGCTCGTTGTGTCGTTGACGGCAACGTTGCTGGCCTGTGCCACAGCGGGCGACGATGACTACAGTTCTGCTTTAGGGATTTATCGTCCCGACGTGTTGCAAGGCAACGTGGTGACAGCCGAGCAAGTGGCCGTGCTTAAAATCGGCATGACCCGCGCGCAAGTCACCCGTTTGTTGGGCACGCCGCTACTCAAGAGCGCCTTTCACGCGAACCGCTGGGACTATGTTTTTTCTCGTTTGAGTGTGGATGCCACACCCCAAAAGCGCCGCTTGAGTCTGTGGTTTGAGGGCGACTTGTTGGCTAAATTTGAGGGCGATGACATGCCCACAGAAGCCAAATTTGTCGACTCCATCGCCAAACCGGTCGATGTCAGCGAGCCCGTCAAGCTACAAGCTGACCCCGCTGAATTAGAGGCCTTCAAGGCCAAGGTCGGCTCATCCGGTGATGCATCACCAACGGGTACGAGCGCGCCTGTACCCGCTTCGACGCCGAAAACCTATCCCCCGTTGACACCCGAGGTGAACAAATGAGCCAAAAGAAACCACTGGGTATCGTGATTGCGGGTGCCAGCGGGCGCATGGGCCGCATGTTGATCGAGGCGGTCCTTGCCGACCCCGACACACAGCTGGCAGGTGCCCTGGATATCGCGGGTAGCCCTGCATTGGGACAAGATGCGGGTGGTTTCGCTGGCGTCACGACAGGGGTGACCATCACCGCCGACTTGGACGCCGCGTTAAAGGGCGCCCACGTGCTCATTGACTTCACGCGGCCCGAGGGCACGATGGCCCATGTCAGTGCCGCACAGCAGCACGGCGTGGCAGTGGTCATTGGCACAACGGGTTTTTCTGATACGCAAAAGCAAGCGTTGCAGGCGGCGAGTGCTGTAATCCCCATCGTTATGGCGCCCAACATGAGTGTGGGTGTGAACGTCACGCTCAAGCTGTTAGAGATGGCGGCGAAAGCCATGCCGGTAGGCTATGACATCGAGGTCATTGAGGCCCACCATCGCCACAAAGTCGACGCGCCGTCGGGCACCGCTCTGAAAATGGGCGAGGTGATTGCAGGTGCGTTGGGGCGTGACCTAAAAGACTGCGCCGTCTACGCCCGCGAAGGCGTGACGGGTGAGCGCGACCCATCCAGCATTGGTTTTGCAACCATTCGCGGTGGTGACATCGTTGGTGACCACACCGTGTTGTTTGCAGGTACCGGTGAGCGGATTGAAATCACGCATAAGTCATCCAGTCGCGCAACCTACGCGCAAGGCAGCTTGCGAGCAGCGCATTTTCTCGCCGATAAATCCAATGGTCTCTATGACATGTTTGATGTCTTGAATCTGAATCCATAAAAATTAAACAGCCAAATCATGCAAGAGAAGTTTGAGCCCCAGGTCATCGAGCAGGCCATTCGGTCACAGTGGGCGGCAGCGGATGTTTACCGCGTCACAGAAGACCAAAGCAAGCCCAAGTTTTATGCCTGCTCCATGTTGCCTTATCCCAGCGGTAAGCTGCACATGGGACACGTACGCAACTACACCATCAACGACATGCTCACGCGCCATTTGCGCATGAAGGGCTACAACGTGTTGATGCCGATGGGATGGGACGCGTTCGGTTTGCCAGCTGAGAACGCCGCGCTTAAAAATCGCGTGCCACCTGCGCAATGGACCTACGACAACATTGCGTACATGAAGCAGCAAATGATGGCGATGGGTCTGGCGATCGACTGGTCGCGCGAGGTCGCCACCTGCGACCCGGACTATTACAAATGGAACCAGTGGCTGTTCCTCAAGATGCTTGAAAAAGGCATTGCCTACCGCAAAACACAGGTCGTTAATTGGGACCCCGTAGATCAGACCGTGCTGGCCAATGAGCAGGTGATTGACGGCAAAGGCTGGCGCACGGGCGCCACCGTTGAGCGGCGTGAGATCCCCGGCTACTACTTGGCAATCACCGATTACGCGCCCGAGTTGCTCACTCACGTCAAAGACGGTTTGGCCGGTTGGCCCGAGCGCGTCCGTTTGATGCAGGAGAACTGGATCGGTAAAAGCGAAGGGGTTCGCTTCGCGTTCACGCATGAGATCACCGATAGCAGCGGGCAGTTGATCGATGATGGTCGCATGTTCGTGTTCACCACACGCCCAGACACCATCATGGGTGTCACGTTCTGTGCGGTGGCGCCAGAGCACTCATTGGCTGCGCATGCAGCACGAGACAACCCTGATTTGCAGGCGTTCATCGCGTCTTGCCAGCAAGGCGGTACCACCGAAGCCGAGTTGGCATTGAAAGAAAAAGTGGGCATGCCAACCGGCCTGCACGTGACGCATCCGCTGACCGGTGAGTCCATTGCCGTATGGGTGGGTAACTACGTGCTGATGAGTTACGGCGATGGCGCCGTCATGGGTGTACCTGCGCACGATGAGCGCGATTTCGAATTTGCAAAGAAATACGCCTTGCCGATCAAGCCCGTCGTCAGCGTGGCAGGCAAAGGTGCATACGACACCGCCGCGTGGCAGGAGTGGTATGCCGAAAAAGGCGCTGGTGTTGCGGTCAACTCCGGTAAATACGATGGTTTGATTTTTCAAGACTGCGTGGATGCCGTAGCCGCCGACTTACAGGCCAAGCGATTGGGCGAGAAAAAGACGACGTGGCGCTTGCGTGATTGGGGCATCAGTCGTCAACGGTATTGGGGGACACCAATCCCCATGATTCACTGTGACGATTGCGGCGCAGTGCCGGTCCCAGAAAAAGATTTGCCGGTGGTGTTGCCGCCAGACTTGGTGCCCGATGGCAGCGGTAATCCGCTCAATAAGTCAGCTCAGTTTTTGAACGTCTCCTGCCCTACATGTGGCAAGCCCGCGCAGCGCGAGACCGACACGATGGATACGTTTGTCGATTCATCCTGGTATTTCATGCGGTATTGTGACCCTCAAAAAACCGATGGCATGGTGGGCACAGGCGCCGCCTATTGGATGACTGCCAGCAACGTACCCGGTAAGCCCAACAGCCAGGGCATGGATCAGTACATCGGCGGCATCGAGCATGCCATTCTTCACCTCTTGTACGCCCGGTTCTGGACCAAGGTGATGCGTGACTTGGGGCTGGTTAACGTGGATGAGCCATTTGCAAAACTGCTCACGCAGGGCATGGTGCTCAACCACATTTACTCGCGTCGCACGGCGCAAGGTGGTAAGGAGTATTTCTGGCCACATGATGTTGAAAACGTGACCGATGCCAGTGGCAAAGTGGTTGGCGCCCAGTTGAAAAACCCGGTCGGCGATTTGCCCGCGGGAACGCCGATTGACTACGAAGGCGTGGGTACCATGTCGAAGTCAAAAAACAATGGTGTCGACCCACAGTCGCTGATCGATACGTTCGGTGCGGATACCGCGCGGCTTTACACCATGTTCACCGCGCCCCCAGAGGCAACATTAGAGTGGAATGATTCGGCCGTTGAGGGCAGCTTCCGGTTTTTGCGGCGGGTCTGGAATTTCGCGGTCAAACATGAAGCAGCGATTCGTGCGGGTGCCCAAGGTGCAACCGATATCGCTTACAGCGATGCCGCAAAAGCGTTGCGCTTCGACATTCACACGGTTTTGAGGCAGGCGAATTTCGACTACGAGCGGATGCAATACAACACCGTGGTTTCTGCGGTGATGAAAATGCTCAATACGCTGGAAGCCGCGACGCTAACCTCCACAGCAGCGGATCAACAGGCGCTGGCTGATTGTTTCTCGGTCATGTTGCGTGTGCTGTACCCCGCTTGCCCGCACATCACCTGTGCCCTTTGGGATAGTTTGGGTTACACCGCGCACGCAAATGGGACCGCGCTACTCGATGCACCTTGGCCGGAGGTCGATGAGTCGGCTTTGGTGCAAGACGAGGTCGAACTCGTGTTGCAGGTCAATGGCAAGTTGCGCGGCGCCGTGCGCGTTTCCGCAACAGCCAGCAAAGCCGAGATTGAGGCGGCAGCCGTGGCCTGCGACGCATTTGTGCGTCAGGCGAATGGCGCGACGCCTAAGAAGGTGATCGTGGTGCCGGGTCGTTTGGTCAATATTGTGGTGTAAAGATATGAATACGCGGTTCCACCCCTCTCGTTTTAGTCGACTGTCTATCAGCCTCGCTGTGGTGGTCATCAGCCTTGCGATCGCGGGGTGTGGCTTCAAGCTGCGTGGCGCGCAGGCGCCGTTACCATTCAAGCAGGTGGCGTGGCGTGGCGCGACTGGCCCCGTTTCGGCAGCGTTGTCGCAGGCGCTCGTCAGTCAGGGCGCCGAAGTGAATGTCTCGGTCAAGCAGGTCAATCAGTCAGGTACCAACGCAGAGGGCGATGCCCCGGCTGATATCGACTTGATCATCGAGGTCAACGTCGACCAGCGTGAACGCCAAGTGGTGGCATCCACCATTGCAGGGCAGGTACGAGAGCTGGATTTGCGTGTCCGTTTCAATTGGCAAGCATTCAACCGGCAGGGTCGCCCGATCACGCCAGTGATTGATATGGTGTTGTCACAAGATCTGAGCTATCAAGAGTCGGCCGCATTGTCCAAAGCGCTCGAGCAAGATGCCATTTATGACTCCTTGCAAAGTCGCATGGTTTCACAAGTCATGCGCCGGCTGTCAGGCCTCTCGGTCGACGAGGGCGTGCAGTAAGGCATGCAGGTTGGTCCTGCCCAGTTAGCGGCGCACCTGACCAATGGGTTGCGCGGGCTCTACACCATCGCCGGTGATGAGCCGTTGCTGGTGCAGGAGGCGGCGGATGCGATCCGCCAGGCGGCGCGGGATGGTGGGTTTACCGAGCGCGTCGTGCACACCGCCACGGGGGCTCATTTTGACTGGAGTGCAGTCGTTGCCAGTGGCGCCGAGATGAGCTTGTTTGCTGATAAACAGCTCATTGATATTCGCATCCCGACGGGTAAGCCGGGTAAAGAGGGGTCACAGGCGTTGCAGGCCATCGCCGAATCGGCGCAGCACGCGCAGGACACTTTGACCTTGGTCACACTGCCTCGACTGGACAGCGCAACCGCAAAGAGCGCGTGGGTTGGCGCCCTCGATCAATGCGGTATTTTCATCAAAGTTGACAGCGTGGAGCGCGGTGCGCTACCCAATTGGATCGCCCAGCGGCTAGCCTTTCAAAATCAGCGCGTACAGTCGGGTGAGGCGGGTCAACGTAGCTTGACGTTTTTTGCCGATCGCGTTGAGGGTAATTTGCTAGCAGCGCACCAAGAGATCCAAAAATTGGGGCTTTTATATCCGCCCGGCGAGCTGAGTTTTGAGCAAATCGAGCAGGCGGTTGTGAATGTGGCCCGCTATGACCCGTTCAAGCTAACCGAAGCTGTGTTGGGTGGCAAATTACAGCGCGTACAGCGCATGCTTGATGGCTTGCAGGCCGAGGGGGTGTCGCCGGTCGTGGTGCACTGGGCGCTGGGCGAGGAGGTCCGTACCCTCTATCGAGTCAAGCAGCGCACAGACGCGGGTGCACCCATACCTGTTGCGCTGCGGGAGAACCGCGTTTGGGGCCCGCGTGAGCGCTTGATTGAGCGGGTGTTGCCCAGCATGCAACGCAAACAGCTGGCCCAGTGGGTGCAATTGGCACATACCGTGGACGGCGTGGTCAAAGGCCTCAAAGCGCCCGAGTTACCCCAAGACCCATGGGGGGCGCTGTCAGTGCTGGCGGGGACTCTTTGTCGGGCTTGCATGAAAGCCAGTTGAGTTTCAAAAAACCACCGCGTGATGCGACAATGGATGTTATGAACACCGCAAACCACCTCTCGGATGTGGCTGCCCTGATGGCACAGCTCGGTGCCAACGCGCGTGCGGCAAGCGCGGCCATGGCAAAGGCATCGGCGGCTAAAAAGCAGCATGCTTTGCAGACTTTGGCGCAGCTGTTGCGCGAAGAAACCGAGGCACTCCAGCCCCAAAACGAGCGCGACCTGTCTCGTGCCGTTGAAGCCGGTTTGGCACCCCCCATGGTCGACCGCTTACGCCTTGACCCTAAAACACTTGAAACGTGCGCACAGGGCTGTGAGCAACTGGCGTCAATGCCCGATGTCATCGGTGAAATCAGTGGCCTGACGCAACGCCCCAGTGGTATCCGTGTTGGGCAGATGCGCGTCCCCTTGGGGGTGTTCGGCATGATTTACGAAAGCCGGCCCAATGTAACCATTGAGGCCGCATCACTCGCTATCAAAAGTGGCAACGCCTGCATTTTGCGGGGCGGCTCTGAGGCGATTGACAGCAACCGGGCATTGGCTGCTTTGGTACAGCGGGCCTTGGTCGCCGCTGATTTGCCTGCAGAGGCGGTGCAATTGGTGCCTGTAACGGATCGCGCGGCGGTCGGCGAGCTGATTGCCATGCCTGCGTTCGTCGACGTCATTATTCCGCGAGGCGGCAAGGGCCTGATTGAGCGTATAAGTGCCTCGGCTAAAGTGCCCGTCATCAAGCACCTGGAGGGCAATTGCCACACGTTTGTTGACGATACCGCTGACCTTGCGATGGCAGTGCGCTTGGCAGATAACGCCAAAACACAGAAATACAGTCCCTGTAACGCGACCGAGAGCCTTTTGGTGACGACGGCGATAGCGCCCGAATTTCTACCGGCGATTGCGGCGGTTTACGCGCAAAAAGGAGTTGAAATGCGCGGCTGCGCCCAGACGCAGGCTATTTTGGCGGGACAAACTGGCGTGTCCGTTGTGCCAGCGTCGGAGGCGGATTGGTCCGCCGAGTACCTGGCGCCCATCATCAGCATCAAGGTGGTCGCCGATGTTGATGAGGCCATTGCGCACATCAACACCTATTCCAGCCACCATACCGACGCCATCGTGACCGATAACCACAGTCATGCGCAGCGGTTTTTGCGTGAAGTCGATTCGGCCAGCGTGATGGTGAATGCCAGCACCCGATTCGCCGATGGATTTGAGTATGGGTTGGGCGCCGAAATCGGTATCTCAACAGACAAGTTTCATGCCCGAGGGCCCGTTGGCGTGTTGGGTCTGACCTCGCTCAAGTACGTGGTACTGGGGCAGGGTGAAATCCGAAGCTAAGCGCGACGCCAGGGGTTTGTTCTTCTAGCCCCTTGTTTCGTTACAAATCGTCTCCAACTAGGCGTGAGTCACACGTCTAAACCAAAAAGGACAGCAATGGTCCCCCACCTAGTCACCGCACTTACCGGTCCTATTAACGAGCTAGAGCAGCGCATTCTCGAGTCCATGCCGGCCATTGAGCGGTGGTTTCGCCTCGAGTGGATGGAACACACACCGCCCATTTACACGTCAGTTGACCTGCGCAACGCCGGCTTTAAATTGGCGCCGGTAGATACCAACCTGTACCCAGGCGGCTGGAATAACCTGACCACTGAGATGATGCCCTTGGCGGTGCAGGCGGGCATGGCAGCTATCGAGAAGATCTGCCCTGAGGCTAAAAACCTGCTGCTCATCCCCGAGAACCACACGCGAAATACCTTCTATCTGAGTAATGTGGTACAGCTGCAGCGCATCTTTGGTCAAGCCGGTTTGAACGTTCGCCTGGGGACGTTAAACCCGGAGATCACTGAACCCACAGAGGTGCAATTACCCAACGGCGAGTCAGTCCTGCTGGAGCCCTTGGTCCGAACCAAACACCGCTTGGGTTTGAAAAACTTTGATCCTTGTACGATTTTGGTCAACAACGACCTCAGTGTAGGCACACCAGAGGTTCTGAAGAACCTGAATGAGCAATTCCTCTTGCCACCGCTGCATGCGGGTTGGTCGATTCGGCGTAAGTCAACGCACTTTGAAGCGTACGAGGAAGTGGCCAAGCGCTTTGCAAAGATGCTCGGTATGGACCATTGGCTCATCAACCCCATGTTTGAACGCTGCGGCGAGGTTAATTTTGCCGATGGCACAGGGATGGATTGCCTGCGCACACATACCGAATCCCTCTTGAACCGCATCAAGCGCAAGTACAAGGATTACGGCATCAATGAAAAGCCATTCGTTGTTGTGAAAGCAGACAACGGCACTTATGGCATGGGCATCATGACGGTGCGTGATGTGTCTGATCTTGATGCCTTGAACCGCAAATCACGGAACAAGATGAACGTGATCAAAGATGGGCAGACTGTCAGTGACGTCATCATTCAAGAGGGTGTGCTCACGCATGAGCGTATCAACGAAACGGTGGCTGAACCCGTGGTGTACATGCTCGACCGCTATGTGGTCGGCGGCTTTTACCGTGTCCATGCGGAGCGCGGCGTGGATGAGAACTTAAACGCCCCAGGCGCGAGCTTTGTCCCCTTGGCATTCGAGCAGTCGGCGCAACTGCCTGAGCCCAGCGCTAAGCCGGGTGTCAGCGCGCCAAACCGCTTCTATATGTATGGCGTGGTCGCTCGTTTAGCCATGTTGGCTGCCAGTTACGAACTGGAAGCGACTGACCCCAATGCGGAGCAGTACGATTAATTCGGCTGCTTGAGTTGAGTAGTTGCTGCGGTGCAACAAAATCAGGTTTGACTCAGATTCTGGCTTGGCAACGGGCGATAAGGGGCGCAAAATTTGCATCCCTTGTTTAACAGCATGCGGTGCGTCGCGAACGCCACGTTGCCGCGGTCTTTCATTTGTCCGTTAACTCTTCTGCTTCCGCTACGGCATCTAAGTCGGTTCATCAGTCCTCACTCGCTGCCCTCACGCTGGGTGCGCTGGGTGTCGTTTACGGCGATATCGGGACCAGTGTTTTGTACGCCCTTAAAGAAGTCTTCGCGACAGGCTTAATCGCGTTCACGCCCGACAACGTTCTGGGTATCCTCTCGCTGTTTGTCTGGACGCTGACTTCAATCGTGTCCTTCAAATATGTCACGTTGGTGCTACGTGCAGATAACCACGGTGAGGGTGGTCTGGTCGCCATGTTGGCCTTGGCATCGCAGGCCGTGAAAGACAAGCCGCAGTTACGCCGGGTTCTGTTGTTGATTGGTATTTTTGGTACCGCCTTGTTTTACGGCGATGGCGTGATCACCCCAGCGATTTCTGTCCTCTCAGCGGTGGAGGGGCTGCGCGTCTTCTCCCCAGCGCTCTCGCATTGGGTCATCCCTTTAACGCTCGTCATTTTGTTTGTGCTGTTCTGGGTTCAAAGGTACGGCACCAGCGGAATCGGTCGCTTTTTCGGACCATTAACAGCGATTTGGTTTATTGTGATTGCAGTCTTGGGCATCATGAATATCTGGCTGAACCCAGCGGTGCTGTGGGCCTTGTCGCCCCATCATGCGTGGCGCTTTGTCTTGGAAAATCCGGGCGTAAGTTTTCTCATCTTAGGCGCGCTCGTACTGTGTGTCACAGGCGCTGAGGCGCTTTATGCTGATTTGGGTCATTTTGGCAAGAAGCCGATCCGATTGGCGTGGTTCGTGATGGTCATGCCAGCCCTCACCTGCAACTATTTGGGACAAGGCGCGCTGTTGCTGAGGGAACCTGCCGCGCTCGAAAATCCATTCTTTTTAATGGCGCCGACATGGGCCATACTGCCACTGATTGGGCTCGCGACGTTGGCCACGGTCATCGCGTCACAAGCCTTGATTTCAGGCGCCTTTAGTGTCACCAAACAAGTGGTGCAGCTGGGGTATTTGCCGCGCCTGAATATCCTCCATACCAGTGCCAAAGATTTGGGGCAGATCTATATCCCCATGGTCAATTGGGGGCTGTTTGTCGCGATTGTGCTGGCCGTTATGTTGTTCCAGTCTTCGGCTAATTTGGCGTCTGCCTACGGTATTGCAGTGACTTTGGATATGTTGATTACCACCATCCTCACGTTCTTTGTAATTCGTTTTGGCTGGCGCTATCCGCTATGGCTGTGTGTTGGCGCAACCGCTGGCTTTTTCGTGATCGATGTGTTGTTCTTTGCATCCAATGCATTGAAGTTTTTTGAGGGTGGCTGGTTTCCGCTGCTCATTGGTACCGCCATCTTCATACTGATGGTTACTTGGGCGCGTGGACGAGAGCTGTTGACCGCACGGCAGGTTGAGGAAGGTATGGACTTACCAAGCTTTTTAAACGCCGTTTTTGTCAGTCCACCCCAACAGGTCGAGGGGACCGCGGTGTTCATGACACCCCAGGTGGGCACGGTGCCAACCGCACTGCTGCACAATCTCAAGCACAACAAAGTTCTGCATGCGCAGAATATATTTGTTTCGGTGCATCACCATGAAATTCCGTGGGTGGGTATGGCAGATCGCCTGCGTCTGGAAGCACTGGGCCATGATTGCTGGCAGGTCGAGCTGAATTTCGGCTTCAAAAATGAGCCCGATGTTCCGAAAGCGTTGAGCGTGATCACCGGTCTCGGATATCCGCTCGAGCCCATGGCAACGTCTTACTTCTTGTCCCGCGATACCGTGATCCCGTCGATGAACGGTGGCATGGCCTATTGGCGCGAAAAATTGTTTTCACAGATGCACCGTAATGCCAGTGGCGCCGCTGACTTTTTAAACCTACCGAATAACGCAGTAGTAGAGTTGGGCAGCAAGGTGGCCCTGTAACCCACGTGTTCGCGTGTCCGCTCGGAAAAGGGCGACAATAAGGTATTCGTCGTTCCTTTGCCGCTTACACCATGACGCAAACTACCAAGCTTAATGGCGACTTCTTGTTCGTCGCTGATCCGCTCGAGACCTTCAAAATTCAGAAGGACAGCACCTACGTCATGATGTTGGCCCTGCAGGCGCGGGGCGCGCGCGTCCACCACTGCCACCCCAAAGACATCGAGTGGGAAAGCGGTCAGGTCGTCCGGGCCCGCGTCTTGCCGATTACGCTAAAGCCTCGGCCCGCCAACGATACGCCCAAGGGTATGCCGTGGTACGAAGCGGGCACGCCCGCCGTGCTGGCGTTGAAAGATTTCACTGCTGTGTTGATGCGTAAAGATCCGCCATTCGATGCGGAATATATTTACAGCACACACCTTTTGTCGCAGGCTGAGCGTGAGGGTGCACGCGTATTCAATCGTCCGCAAGCGTTGCGCGAACACCCTGAAAAGCTGGCCCTGCTCGAGTTCCCCACCTTTTCGCCACCTACCTTGGTGACGCGGGATTCGACCGCGATCAAAGCCTTCCATGCCAAGCACAAAGATGTGATTTTGAAGCCCTTGGATGGTATGGGTGGTATGGGCATTTTCCGAGTGACGCCTGATGGTATGAATCTGGGCAGCATCATTGAGACCCTCAACCAAGAGGGTGCCCAAACCGTTATGGTGCAAGCCTATCAGCCTGCCATCAAAGATGGTGATAAGCGCATATTGCTGATTGGCGGCGAACCCGTTCCTTATTGTTTGGCGCGTATTCCGCAGGGCACAGAGATTCGCGGCAACTTGGCTGCAGGCGGGCGTGGCGAAGCGCGACCACTGACTGACAGTGACTGGGCCATCGCCCGTGCATTTGCGCCGCAACTGGCCGCGAGAGGTCTGCTATTGGTAGGTTTAGATGTCATTGGAGACAAGGTGACGGAGGTCAACGTGACCAGTCCCACGTGCTTCCAAGAAATCACCGACCAAATGGGCTTCAATGTGGCCGAGCGATTTGCAGATGCGCTCGGTGACGCGCTGAAGCGCTGACTACGTTGGTGACGCTGCGCTAAATGGGTGCGAGTCCCAAGTTCGCGCGGTAACGCTGCATCGCGGCCTCAGCTTCTTGCTGCGCCCGCCTGATCGCGTCTACAACGTCGGCGCTCAATTCGGCGCGCAAGCGATCATGTGCAGGGGTTAAATCGTAGCGAGCCACAGGCGCCCCATCGACGAACGTAATGAGCTCATTGGCCTCGAAGCGAGCCCATGTTTCATCGGCCGTTAAAGGTAAGGTCACAATCACGGCCGCACGGTCTTCGGGTCCATTGAGTTCCGCAAAGTCAACCGACACGTTTTGATCCATCAAGCGGGCACGATTAAAGGGATAAGCGCGCACGAGGTAATGCAGATGCGTGGAGCAGTGCGCCCACATGGCGTCGCCGTTGCTGAGGACGAAGTTGAACGTGCCCTTATGGCTCAATTGCGGCACTAACTCGCGCAAGGTCAGCGTGAGTTCCTCAACAGACGGGACGCCGGCGTGTGACTTGGAAATCTCTTGCAGTAACCAACAAAATGCCTGCTCGCTATCGGTGTTGCCGATCGGACGGAATTGGCCATGAAGGTAGGGCTCAAACGCTTTCAAATCACCGTTGTGCGCGAAGGCCCAATTACGCCCCCACAATTCGCGCACAAAGGGGTGGGCGTTTTCTAAGCTCACGGCACCCTGAGTCGCCTTGCGCACATGGGCGATGATGTTTTTGCTTTTGATGGGATACCTGCGGATCAATTCGGCAACAGGTGAAATAGCCGCACTTTGATGGTCCACAAAATGACGCAGCCCCTTGCCCTCGAAAAAGGCAATACCCCACCCATCGGCGTGCTCGTCAGTCATGCCGCCACGTTGGCAAAAGCCTGTGAAGCTGAATGTCGCGTCTGTCGGTGTCTTGCAATTAAGCGCGAGCAGTTGGCACATGGGGTTCCTGTGAGACATCCATCGTTGGCGGGCTAGTGAAAGTCTATTTTGTCACGGGATCAGATGGGTCTCGTGCATTAAAAGCGCTGACGCATTGGTAGCAAATACAAGCTCGGTTGGCGGCGTCGGGTGGTACCTTTGCGAGCAGCTCGGGTGGAAAAGTGGCTGTCACGCACCAGCAAGGGCCAGGTGTATCAGTGTCAGTTGGCGGAGACGCCATCTGGCACGCGTTGGGCGCGCCGCACAAGGGGCAGCAAGCAGGATCGATGGTTTCCATACGTCAAGTAGACAAAAAAAGCGGCCACCGTGCAAGTCGGTGCCGCTTTTTTCGAGAAAGTGCCTTAACGCTTGGATGGCTTAAGCTGCCTTCACACGCAGACGCCAGGCATGCAGCAAAGGCTCGGTGTAGCCCGCTGGTTGTGCCAAGCCTTTGAAAACGAGATCGCAAGCCGCTTGGTAAGCCGCGCTGGTCTCGAAGTTACCGACCATGGGCTTGTACAAAGGGTCCCCCGCATTTTGCTGGTCAACCACACCTGCCATACGCGCCATCGTTTCGCGAACCTGCGCCTCACTCACCACGCCGTGGTGTAACCAGTTGGCAATGTGCTGGCTGGAAATGCGCAGCGTTGCGCGATCTTCCATTAGACCCACGTTGTGGATATCGGGCACCTTGGAGCAACCGACGCCCTGATCCACCCAGCGCACCACGTAACCCAAAATGCCCTGTGCGTTGTTATCGAGCTCTTGCTGTTTTTCCGCATCAGACCACTGCGGGTTGGCCACGACAGGGATTTGCAACAAACCGTTGAGGATGCCAGCACGCTCGGCCTCGGCGTCGA